>CADBME010000254.1 GCA_902795715.1 uncultured Lachnospiraceae bacterium
GGAAAATGTAGAGCTCTATAAGAAGTCCTTTGAAGCTTACAAGGCTGCTTACTATGGTCTGAAGAGCCAGGATGTATTTAAAAAGCTTGACGATATCAGGTAGATCTGTCGGACCCGGAAAGGCATGGCCTGGCCTGTCTTTTCTAATCCGCTATGAAAAAGGACAAAAAGGATATGAATCAAAGGAAAATATGGATGGCCCTGTGTTTGTCTTTCTGTCTGACCGTCTTCCTTTCCTCATGCAGCCGGCCGGAGCCTGCTTCCGGCTCCGCTGATCAGTCCACTGTAAAAGAAGGAAAAATGACGGAGGCGACTACAGAGAGTCAGACGGACGAGGGAGAGGAAGAGAAAACGGATCTGCCATCGACGGCCGGGGAGCAGGATGTGAGAGAGACGGAGAAAGATTTTTACATCACAGAGATCAGCGATGATATTTTTGAAAGAATGAAAGGGAAATCTTTTAAAGACGATTGCACCTTGGCCCGGGAGGATCTGCGGTATCTGCATGTGCTCCACAAAGATATCAAGGGTGAAATACATGAGGGAGAGATGGTCGTTAACAGGCACATCGCGGATGATGTGCTGGATATACTGAAAGAATTGTATGAAAAGGATTACCCCATCGAAAAGATCCGGCTGGTGGATGAGTACGATGCCGACGATGAGAAATCCATGGAGGATAACAATTCATCTTCTTTTAACTACCGTTATATCTCCCACAAAAAGAAGATATCAAAGCATGGCCTGGGTCTGGCTGTAGATATCAATACCCTCTACAATCCCTATACCAAAGTTGTGGACGGAGAGAGAATTATTGAACCGGTTACCGGAGAACCCTATCTGGACCGTGACAAGTCCTTTGACTACAAGATTGAGAAGGGAGACCTCTGCTACAATCTCTTTATTCAGCATGGCTTCGAATGGGGAGGAGAGTGGCCCGACCGCAAGGATTATCAGCATTTTGAGATTCCTGATGACCGTATCGCGGATTGGTATCCGGATAATTGAGCAGCTGCAGAAGAATCCTTCTGCAGGCAGGATTAGGGAAAAAATAAAAAAGCAATAAGGTGCTGCCGCAGGATGAAAAATTGCGGCAGCACCTTTTGCGTAACAGGTTCTTCCTGCTTCTGCCTTTTTATCACTTTGAATAAAGCGATATGCAATGCAGCAGCCTTTTGCCTCTGCTTTCCTTCATCCTGCACAGAACAACAAGGAAAGAGCCGGCTTTCAAGGCTGATCCGGGCCTCCATGAAATTCATTAATGATTTTTTTTCCATTTTGTAGTATGATTACAGGAAATAGTGTAACGGAGGGTCAAAAGAGGCTATGACTGACATAGAGAATATGCCGAGAGCTTTTTTGAAAAATATGGTTGGAATGGTGATTGCATCCATGATGGCCATGCTTGGTATAGTTGTGGACGGAATTGTCATCAGCCGTTTTCTAGGCACTCAGAGGATGGCTGCCTACGGTCTGGTTACTCCGATTACCAACCTGATCATGGTTTTCAGTGGCATTTTGTCGAGTGGATCCCAGGTGGTATGCGGCAAGTATCTGGGGGCCGGAGACTATAAGGGAGCCAGACGCGCTTTTTCCGAATGTATGGTGGCAACCGTTCTCCTGTCAGCAGCTCTGATGGGGATCCTGCTTGTTTTTCGGGATGATTTTTGCAGGATGCTCGGTGCTGCGGGCAAATCAGCCGCTCTTCTCCCTCTTGCCTCCGAATATTTACTGGGCATGCTTTTTTCTATCCCTGCTGTCCTGCTTCTCTTTGAGTTTAATGGACTTATGAGGCTGGATAAGGATCCCAACCGGATTATCGTGGCGGTAGCTGTCATGACCGTCCTCGATATTGCGGGAGATCTTCTGAATGCTTTTGTCATTCACGCCGATATGCTCGGTATGGGTCTGTCGACCTCCATCAGCTATTCACTGGCCCTGGTGATCATGCTCCTGCATTTTCGGAGGAAGGATATAGTCTTCCATCTGTCTCTAAGGGACCTTTCATTCCGGGAGCTGAAAAGTGTTTGCTGGATCGGTTCTTCTTCCGCCGTCGGGGCGGCAGCAGCCATGCTGAGAAACAGGGTTCTGAACGGGATCATGCTGGGGACGGTTTACGCAGTGACGGCCACAGCGGCCTTGAGCGTACTGAATACCATATTGAATATTACCTCCTGTACCATGGTCGGACTGGGAATGACCTGCTCCATGTTTGCCGGCATTGTTTCCGGAAAAAAGGATCCGGATCTGGCCGAAGAGCTGGTGCGGATTACGGTAAAAACAGCCCTGGTGACCGGACTGGTTCTATTCCTTGTTTTCTTTCCTTTTGCGAGGATCATTACGGGGATTTTTGCAGGGACCGGCAGCAGGGAGATGGCGGAACTGGCATGCAGGGGACTTCGCTTCTACTGCATGGGATTACTCCTTTACGCAGTAAATACGTCCTTTATTAATTATACTCAGGGTATGCGTAAGATCCTTCTTTCCAATATCTTTTGTATCCTTGAGAATTTTGTTTTTATCGTTTTGCCGGCTCTGCTTCTGGCGGGAATACTCGATTCCGATGCGGTCTGGGTGTCCTATTTCATCACGGAAGTACTCACTTTTGTCTCTGTGCTCATTTTTGTCACCAGGAAGAAGGGAAGATTGTCACTGAATGCGGCTGACTATCTCTTTATGGATGAGGAAGAGGAACCCTAACCGCTGAGAATGCTCTGTGCTGTCTCATCAATGATAGCGGAATACATTATTATAAAGGGAATCAAATTATGATTAAAATTGGAATGCTTGGAGCAGCCAACTCCGTTAAAGGACAGGGTGTAGGGAGCGCCTATACGGAATTGATGCGTCTGCTCAAAGATTATGGGAAGAGGGATTTTTCTTTGTATGTGAATCGACGAGCATGGCTTTGTGACCTGCTCCATGTCCATACAGTTGATCCGATGAGTTTTCTGAGGATGAAGTTTTACAGAAAACCATCGGTCATTTCCATCCACATGACGCCCGAGATGGCCCACAATGCCCTCCGTCTCCCCAAACCCATTTTGTTTTTATTTGAAAAATACCTCATGTGGGTCTACAAGAGTGCCGACTACGTACATGTAGTTAACCCTGATTTGAAAGAGACCGTTCTTTCCTACGGTTACAGGGAGTCTCAGATCCATTATATTCCCAATTTTGTTGCCAAAGACTGCTTTTTCCCGCAAAACAGGAGTGACAGGAAGGTCCTGCGCCGCAAATACGGCTTGTCGGAGGATGATTTTGTCGCTTTTGCAGATGGCCAGATGCGGGCGGGAAAGGGAGTCCAGGACTTTGTAGCAGTTGCAAGGATGCTGCCTGATGTTCGTTTCATCTGGGCCGGGGGCTTTTCCTTCGGACCTCTTGCCGACGGCTATTCGGACACCAGGGAAATGCTGAAAGACCTGCCGGATAATGTTCATTTTACGGGAATTGTAGACAGGGAGGAGATCAATGATCTCCTGAATGTCAGTGATCTGTTTTTCTTCCCCTCCTATGAAGAATTGTTTCCCATGTCCATCCTGGAGGCGGCCAGTACCCATTTGCCCCTCCTCTTAAGGGATTTGCCTGAATATAAGAATATTCTCACAGACCGCTATATGATTGCCAGGTCCAATGAAGAATTTGCCAAAGCCATAGAGAGAATTCGCAGGGATTCCGACCTCTACCAGAAGATGGTTAGGGATTCCGAAGATATTTCCAGACAATACAGTGAAGAAACCATTTATCAGATGTGGAAAGACTTTTATAACCAGTGTGTTTTAGAAGGAAGAAAAAAATGAAGATACTATTAGTTTCCGATGTTTACCGATATACAACCAATGGGGCAGCCGGAGTAGTGGTTATTCTGGCGGATGCTCTTAGAGCATACGGACACCAGGTAAAGGTCCTCTCCCTGTCCACGACAAGGGAAAGCTTTCGCGAGGGAGACGACTATTATTTTTCTTCTCTGCCATTCCCGGTTTACCCGGAGATCCGGCAGAGTCTTGTCATCCGCCATCCCTTTATTGAAGAATTAAAGGCCTGGAGACCTGATGTGATCCATATTCACACGGAAGGGTCTGCTGCCAGGCTGGGGCGGATTATATCCAGGACGACTCATGCTCCCATCGTCATGACCATGCATACCGATTATGCCAAATTTGTATTTCATAACCGTTCGGATGCCCGTGTTCTGAAACTGGCCGGCAAGCCGCTGACCTCCTTCTTTTACCGCAGGGCTAAAGTGGTGACCACACCCTCTAAAAAGGCAAAAATGCTCCTCCTGAGTTATCATTTCAGGAAAAAAGTCGTTGTGATTCCCAACGGGATCAAATTGGAACGTTTTCGCAAAGACTACATGGAAGGAGAGAGGGAAGAACTCTTTGCTCAGTGGGGAATTCCCGATAACGGGAAACTCTTTGTCATTGTTTCCCGTTTGAGTCTTGAAAAGAATATCGAAGAGATTCTGGAATTCTTTAGAGAGATTGTAGAAAAAGAAAGGGAAGCCCGCCTTCTGATCGTCGGGGACGGACCGGACATGAGCCATTTGCAGAAATATACGGAGGAGCTGGGAATCAGTGATCATGTTATTTTTGCCGGGAGGATTTCACAGGAAGTCCTCTACCGCTATTACAAGGCGGGGACAGCCTTCCTTTCCGCTTCCACTTTCGAAATGCACAGTCTGACCTATCTGGAGGCTCTGGCCTGCGGTCTGCCTCTGATTTGCAGAGACGACCCTTGTCTTGCAGGGGTCCTTCAGGATGGGAAGAACGGTTATATCTATCATACAAAAGAAGAGTTTGTTGATCGTTGTCTGACCATGATTCACGACAAGGAAACAAGAGACCGGATGGCGGAAGCTTCCCTGAAGCGGTCCGAGGTTTTCAGTGACATGGCTCTGGCGCGAAGGATGGTCCGTCTTTATGAAAGAATGACGGGGCTTGATGAAGAAAGACAGGGATAAGAGGATCATCATTTTTTTAAAGAAACAGGAGGATATGAAATGTCTTTTGTCGTATTTGCAGATGGCAGTGCCAATCTGCCTGGAGAGATGCTGGAGGGAATCCGCCTGCTGCCCTGCGATTATACCCTGGATGGAAAGCCGCAGACATACCTTGGAGATGTGGATCATTTTGATGCCCATTCTTTTTACGAAGGTCTCAAGAGCGGTTGGGAAATCCGGACCAGCCTGCTGAATACAGAGCTCTTTTTGTCCAGGTTTACCCCCATTCTTGAAAGAGGAGAGGATGTCATATATGTTTCCATGAGTTCCGGGATCAGCGGAACCTGTAATGCTGCCATGATCGCGGCAAATGAGCTTATGGAACAGTTTCCCGGACGCCTGGTCCATGTTGTGGATTCACACGGATGTGGTTTTGGCAGCGGTCTTCTTGCCGTGAAGGCAGCAGAGCTTGCCCGGCAGGGGATGGATGCCCGGCAGGCGGCCGAAATCGTGGATGCGGAGGTTGAACATTCCTGTCAGTATTTTACTGTGGATGACCTCAACTACCTGAAAAAAACCGGAAGGGTAAGTGGAACCACGGCGGCGATCGGCACGATTTTGAATATTAAACCTATTCTTTTCGGGGACAGCACAGGTCATATAGTATCCTGTGGAAAAGTCCGGGGAAGAAAGCGGGCAGTCAAAGCCCTGGCTCAGAAGTATGAAGAAAAGAGAATCGATTCTCCGGACCGGAAGGTCTGCATATCCCATGGCGATTGCCTGGAGGATGCCGAGACTCTGGCCGGGCTGGTAAGGGAGATCAGCCCGGACGTGGACATTACCATCTGTCAGCACGAGCCTTTTTCCGGTGCTCATGTCGGCCCCGGCATGTTAGGTCTCTTCTTTCGGGGAAAAGAAAGATGACCCTGTCAAAAGATGAAAAGCCTGAAAACAAATCTCTTCCATGCGGCATCCTTTTCGGGACCCGGATGTTATGGAAGAGATTTTTTCATGTCATTTTTTGTGGATTTCCGATTGAAAGAAGAAGAAAATTCTGCTAATATGAAATTTACGTGTAATCAAGACATAACTATTTTCAGACAAATAAGAGGAGAACAAAAATGAATGAAAGTCGAAGCAGCTTTTCAGGAAAGCTGGGATTTGTGCTGGCAGCAGCAGGCGCTTCCGTAGGATTGGGAAATATCTGGAGGTTTCCCTATCTGGCCGCCCAGTATGGGGGAGGAATCTTCCTGCTGATTTACATTATTCTTGCTTTAACCTTCGGATACACCATGATCATGGCGGAGACCGCCATCGGGCGGATGACCAAAAAGAGCCCGGTCGGGGCCTTTGCCAGATTCACTGACAACAAGCTGGTCAGAGCCGGCGGCTGGATCAATGCCATCATCCCGGTCCTGATCGTTCCCTATTATTCGACCATCGGGGGATGGGTCGTCAAATATCTTGCGGAATATCTGAAGGGCAACGTGGCTCCTTTGGCCCGGGCGGATTATTTTGAAGCTTTTATTACAGAGGGATACGAAGCGGAAGTCTGGTTCATCCTTTTTGCCGCTATGGTCCTGATGGTTATACTCTTAGGCGTGGAAAACGGAATCGAGAGGGTCTCAAAGATTATGATGCCCCTACTCCTGGTACTGGCTATTGTTATTGTGGCTTATTCGGTCTCTCTTCCCGGAGCCCTGGAGGGGGTAAAGTATTTCCTGATACCCAATCCCAAAAACTTTTCCTGGATGACTGTTGTGACAGCTATGGGGCAGATGTTTTACTCTCTCTCGATCGCTATGGGCATTCTCATCACCTTCGGCTCTTACATGAAAGATGATATATCCATAGAAAATGCTACGGAGAATGTAGAGATTTTTGACACCGGTATCGCCATCCTTGCCGGACTTATGATTATCCCGGCAGTTTTTGCCTTTTCGGGAGGGGATTCTGAAGCCATCAATGGAGGTCCATCTCTTATGTTCAAGACTATTCCTCAGGTCCTGGCCAGTATAGGTTTTCCGCGAATCGGAGGAATTCTCTTCTTCGTCCTGGTTCTCTTTGCCGCTCTGACCAGCGCAATTGCCCTGTTGGAAAGCGCGGTTTCCAGCCTGGTGGACGAGCTCAAATGCAGCCGGAGAACAGGGGCCATCATTATCGGCATTTCTACCCTCCTGCTGGGGTCTCTGTCCTCTCTGGGATTCGGACCCCTATCCGGGATTCAGATTCTTCATATGTCATTTCTGGATTTTGCCGACTTCATGACCAACTCTGTCATGATGCCCATAGCAGCCCTTGCCATCTGTTTTCTGGTAACCCGCTATATCGGGGTGGATGCCATTGCCGAAGAAGTGGAGAAGGACGGTCATTCCTTTAAAAGAAAAGGTATATTTGTTTTTATGATTCGCTATATCTGTCCGGTCTTTCTGGTGATCATTTTACTCAGCTCGATTGCAAACGCTTTTGGAATCATAAAAATGTAAGGACAGGAGGCACGCTGCCTCCTTTTTTCTTGTAGACTTTTCCGTTTTTTGTTATACTTAAATCCGAATATGTCCATTGTGCAAAGGAGGAAGATAATGGAACAACAGCAGCTTTTCCGAAAAAAGAGTCTTGAACGAATCTCGTCCCCGGACCAGCTGGATGAGTATCTGCATGTAACCAATCCAAGCCTGTGGTTTATGCTGATTGCAGTGATCCTGATCCTGGCCGGCATGATGGCATGGGCCAGTTTTGCCTCCCTGGAAAGCTATGCCGGAGGAAAGGGCGTGGTCGTCGATGGGACCATGACCATCCATTTCGATGACGTAATGGCAGCCCGGAATGTCCAGGAGGGAATGGAAGTCCGCGCCGGTCGGACCACTACCACCATAAAAAGCATAGGCCAGGCAGAAGATGGAAGCATGATCGCAGTGGCTGATTCCGAGCTGCATGATGGCAGCTATGAAGTGCAGGTTCGTTATCGGACTACCCAGGTTCTCAAATTGCTTTTTAATTGAAGACGGATGAGAGAAGAGTCGGATATTCAGCCAATAATCAGCTTATGAGGACGTAGGGATGGAAAAAAAGAAAATAAAACAGCCGGTGACCGGGAGCAAGGTTAAGGTTCCTGTTGTCATGCAGATGGAAGCCCTCGAGTGCGGTGCGGCTTCTCTTGCCATGGTCATGGCTTATTATGATAAATGGGTTCCCCTGGAGCAGGTCCGGGTGGACTGTGGTGTTTCCAGAGATGGTTCGAGCGCTGCCAATATTCTGCTTGCCGCCAAAAAATACGGCTTTGAAACTCAGGGATACCGGTGTGAGCCGGAGGCTCTGCGGGAGGAGATGACTTTTCCCTGTATCATTCACTGGAATTTTAACCATTTTGTTGTTCTTGACGGATTCAAAGGCAAATATGCCTACATAAATGACCCGGCCAGGGGCCAGGTCAAAGTGTCATTGGAAGAATTTGATCAGTCCTTCACCGGGATCTGTCTGCAGATTCTGCCCGGGGAAGACTTTCTTCCCAGCGGGAAGAAAAAGAGCATGCTGAGCTTTGCCAAAAAGCGGCTGGAGGGAGCCCGGGCCGCAGTGGTCTTTGTCCTGCTGACTACGGTCATCAGCTATATGTTTGATCTGATTAACCCTGTATTTTCCAGGATCTTCATGGACCGGCTCCTGACCGGAGAGAACCGGGAGATCTTAAGGCCATTCCTTATGATTATGATCGGTGCCGGCATCCTGCAGATCAGCATTTCTTTTGTTCAGACTATTTTTTCTCTGAAAATGAAGGGTAAGATGGGCATTGTGGGCAACAGCACTTACATGTGGAAAGTCCTGCGGCTTCCCATGGAATTTTTCTCCCAGCGGATGGCCGGAGATATTCTTCAGAGGCAGGGGACCAATGCCGGCATCGCTGAAACTCTGGTCAATACCCTGACTCCCCTGCTCCTTCATTCCATCATGATGGTGGTCTATCTTGTTTTCATGCTTCGCTACAGTGTACTGCTGACCACCATAGGAATTCTCACCATTGTTCTGAATCTGATCGTTTCCCGCATCATATCGGCAAAACGGGTGAACATAACCCGGGTCCAGATGCGGGACGCCGGAAAATTGGCTTCAGTGACCGTGTCCGGGATTCAGATGATTGAAACGATCAAGTCAAGCGGCGCGGAAACAGGGTATTTTCAAAAATGGGCAGGCTATCAGGCTTCGGTCAATGCCCAGACTGTAAAGTTTACCCGATTAAACAGCTTTCTGGGAGTCCTGCCGGCCCTCTTTACTGATTTTGCCAATTCTCTGGTTCTGGTACTTGGTGTGTGGCTTGCCATGAAGGGGCAGTTCACCCTGGGTATGATCATGACTTTCCAGGGTTTCCTGGGATCTTTTATGATGCCGACCATGACGCTGATCACGGCAGGTCAGACCATTCAGGAGATGCGAACCGAGATGGAGAGGGTGGAAGATGTTATGGAATACCCCTCTGATGAGATTCACATCATGGAGGAAGCAGCTGACGAAGAGACCGACTATTCCAAACTTGCGGGAAGTGTGGAACTGCGCAATATTACTTTCGGATATGCACCTCTTGGGGAACCCCTGATCCGGGATTTTTCCATGAGTGTAAAACCCGGGGGCAAGGTGGCCTTTGTTGGGGCCAGCGGATGTGGAAAGTCCACTCTTGCCAAGTTGATTTCGGGCCTTTACCATCCCTGGGAAGGTCAGATTCTCTTTGACGGCAAGCCGGTCCAGGAGATTGACCGGAATGTGCTGACCGGATCCTTAGCGGTTGTCGACCAGGATATCGTCCTTTTTGAGGACAGTATTGCAGCCAACATAAAGATGTGGGATCAGTCCATCGAGGACTTTGAAATGATCCTGGCCGCCAGGGATGCCCAGATTTATAACGATATCATGCAGAGAGAAGGCGGATTCTACGGCAAACTTACCGAAGGAGGCAAGGACCTGTCCGGAGGACAGAGACAGAGGATTGAAATTGCCCGTGTACTTGCCCAGGATCCTTCCATCATCATCATGGATGAAGCCACCAGCGCTTTGGATGCAAAAACAGAGTACGAACTTGTGAAGGCTGTCCAGGAACGGGGGATCACCTGTATCGTCATTGCCCACCGTCTGTCCACTATCCGGGATTGCGATGAGATTGTCGTGCTGGATAAGGGAAAGGTTGTCGAAAGGGGAAAACATGACGAACTTTACGCCAGAGGCGGATATTATACGGAGCTCATCTCTGCACAATAATACAATCAGATTTGATTTGAACCTTTATATCAGATGGGCTTTTGAGAAGAAGAATTCCTGCTGCAAAATGAGAGTGGCGGGAAATTCGGATGGAACAAAAGACCGGAAGATAGAAAAGCTGGAGGATTAAAATGGGCTGGTTTGACGAACAAATCAGAGAAAGAATACAGAGTGATCAGGAGATTCTGGAAGATTCCGTCTTTGAGATGGCTTCGATTGTTCTGGGAAAACGAGCTTCCGGCATGAAAGCGGACAGCCAGAGGCTGACCAAGAATGCCATGGATGATATTCTGAAATACTACAGGTATAAGCCTGTGGATATTCCGGAAAACATAAAGAATCCGGAGGAACAGCTGGAATATTGCCTTCGTCCTTACGGGTTGATGCAAAGGAACATTTCCCTGGATGAGAAATGGTACAAAGATTCCTTTGGCCCCATCATGGCCTTTCGCAAGGAAGATGGGATTCCTGTCGCCCTCCTGCCCCATACCTTTGCCGGTTACAGCTACCTGGATCCGGAAACAGGCAGGCAGGAGATGGTCAATGAGAAAACGGCAGATCTTTTTGACAAGGAAGCCATCTGCTTTTACAAATCCTTCCCATTAAAAAAACTCGGGATTCCGGATCTGATCCGCTACCTGTTTAATTGCCTGAACGGAAGTGATTTTGTCCTGATCGTCATGCTCACCCTGATTACCACACTGACCGGCAAACTGATGCCCAGGCTGACCAGCCTTATGTCAGGCATTGTCCTGGAAAGCGGCAGCAATTCTTTGTGGCTGGGTACTTCCGTATTTCTTTTCAGCGTCCTCATATCCATGAGGATCCTGAACACAGTAAAGAGTCTGGCTATGAGCCGGATCGGGGTCAAGACCAGCCTGTTCGTGGAGTCAGCCATGATGATGCGGCTTATGACCCTTCCGGCAGGCTTTTTCCGCAAGTATTCCTCCGGTGAGCTGTCAAGCCGCCTGGGCTCGGTCAATCAGCTGTGCAGTTTGCTGACGGACAGCGCCTTTTCCGTAGGATTGACTTCTCTGATGTCCCTGATCTATATCACGGACATTTTCCACTTTGCAAAAGAACTGGTAATACCTTCCCTTGTCGTCATCATTGCCACGACGGTAATCAGCGTGGTGGTTTCACTGATGCAGATGCAGGTTACCAAACATACCCTGGAGTATTCGGCAAAGGAAAGTGGTATCAGCTTTGCTCTGATCACAGGCATTCAGAAGATCAAGCTGGCTGGCGCTGAAAAGAGAGCTTTTTCCCGCTGGGCCAGGTCCTATTCCCAGGCAGCCAGATATATCTACGATCCGCCGCTTCTCTTGAAGACATCCGGTGTGATTACCAGTGCTGTTTCCCTGGCGGGAACCATAGTTTTATATTATATAGCTGTCAGCTCCGGTGTCAGTCCCTCGGCCTACATTTCCTTTAACGTCGCATACGGTATGGTCATGGCAGCCTTCACCCAGATGGCCCAGATGGCTCTGTCCATCGCCAATATCAAGCCCATCCTTGACATGGCCAAACCTATTCTGGAGGAAGAACCGGAGACAGCGGAAAACAGGCAGAGTGTGACATCTCTTTCCGGGAGCATAGAGCTTTCCAACGTATCCTTCCGCTATAATGACAACATGCCCTATGTGCTTCGGGATTTCAATCTCAAGATCCGGGCCGGAGAATATATCGCCATTGTCGGCAGCACCGGCTGCGGCAAATCCACATTGATGAGACTTCTCCTGGGCTTTGAAACTCCTCAGAAGGGCGCTATCTTCTATGATGGCAAAGATATGTCCCATCTGGATCTGCGGTCTCTCCGGCGCAAGATCGGCGCCGTTACCCAGGATGGCACCCTCTTTCAGGGGGATATCTATTCCAATATTGTGATCTCGGCCCCTTCTCTGACCCTTAACGAAGCCTGGGAGGCGGCGGAAATTGCAGGAATTGCCAATGACATCAGGGAAATGCCCATGGGAATGCATTCCGTGATCTCCGAAGGCCAGGGAGGCATATCCGGCGGGCAGAAGCAGAGGTTGATGATCGCCAGGGCGGTTGCTCCCAAGCCCAAAATCCTCATGCTGGATGAGGCCACCAGTGCTTTGGACAATAAAACCCAGAAACAGGTATCTGACGCTCTGGATAAGCTCAAATGTACCCGAATCGTTATCGCCCACCGACTGTCCACCATCAAAAACTGTGACCGGATCGTCGTGCTGGACAATGGAAAGATTCAGGAAGACGGAAGCTACGATGAACTGCGGGCCCGGGAAGGCCTTTTTGCCGAACTTGTGGAAAGGCAGAGGCTGGATATCTGATGATTAAGGAGGATGGAAAATGAGAAACAACAACGCACTTTTCTGGAGAGCCCTTTCTGCAGCTTTGGCTTTGATTCTGGTAGTAATCTGTGCCTATGAGATCAGCAGAGAAAACAAGAGCAAATCCTCTGACTCTTCTGTCAGGACGGCAGCGGAAGCCACGACCGAAAAAGAGGAAAAGGCAAAAAAGGGTGACCAGGCACTGTCCCTGTGGACCGACCAGGCCCCGCTCAAGAAAGAGCTGATAGCCTATGTCGAGGATGTGACAAAGGAAGGGAGCAGCAACTTTATCCCCACAGAGGACCGTATTGTGGTCTTCGACCTTGACGGAACCCTCTTTTGCGAAACAGATCCCATATATTTTGACTGGGCTATGTATGTCTACCGTGTCCTGGAAGATCCTCAGTATAAAGACAAGGCAAGCAAACATGAAATTGAAGTGGCAAATCGTATAAAGGACGCTATCAAAGCCGGTTCCATACCGGAAGGCCTTGAAGAAGAACATGCAGAGGCCAATGTCCATGTATACAGGGATATGACTCTGGAAGAATTTGCCAAATACACTGAAGACTTTAAAAATCAGCCGGCCCCCGGTTACGACGGGATGACCAGAGGAGAAGCCTTCTACCAACCCATGATTCAGGTCTTCAACTACCTTGAAGCCAATGATTTCATCTGCTATGTCTGCAGCGGGACAGACCGCTTTGAGATAAGAACCATCGTGGAAGGGAACCTGGATATTTCGGCTGACCGGATTATCGGTTCAGACGGAAGCCTGGTTGCAGACCATCAGGGCAAAAAAGACGCTTTGGAGTATGTCTATGAAGATGATGATGAACTGGTTTTAGGCGGAGATTTCATTGTCAAAAATGTCAAGATGAATAAGGTGTCCTCCATTATGAAGGAAATCGGAAGCCAGCCGGTTCTCTCCTTCGGAAACAGTTCCGGGGACTACAGCATGGCAGAATTCGTTATTACCGACAATCCCTACAAGAGCAAAGCCTTCATGGTCTGCTGCGATGACCTTGAAAGGGAAAACGGTAATCAGGAAAAAGCAGACAGCATGTATGAAAGCTGCAAGGAAAAAGGCTGGACACCCATTTCCATGAAAAATGACTGGACCACCATTTACGGGGACGGAGTTGCCAGAAAAACAGAAGGAAAATAAATCAGAGGAATAATAAAAGAAAAGACAGAATAAAAGAGAGAGAAGCAAAAAAGAGGACAGATAAGTGATCA
>CADBME010000255.1 GCA_902795715.1 uncultured Lachnospiraceae bacterium
GCCGGAGGCCGCCGCGATCATTTCGCTGGTGAGCCCCAGTTCATCTTTCAGGTGTTTCATTTCTTCTCTGGTCATGATGCTTTCTCCCGCAAAAGCAAAATGGATATTTAATTGCTATTTAATGGTAGCACAATGGGTGCTTTGTGTCAATTATCGGACAGATATCTTCCAAACAGTTTCCATTTAACATATTATGCCAGAACTTCCCACATACTCTATGGCTGAGATGAATTGCTTTCGCCAATGTCGTTTCGCTGTTATCCTTTGTCCCTGTTCGCGTTTATATCCTCTGTGCAATAGAAATGAAAACCATGAATCTGGCCGATGGCTCCAATCAGTTTTACCTGGTCGATCTTGACCGGAACGAAAACATGCTCCTTACAAACAGGGTAGATGAGAAGTGTCTCTTTCATTTGCTGAGTACTCACTATTTACGTATGAAAAGTGAGCCAACAGAGACCTTCTGTTGGCTCACTTTGTTCCTTGGCAATATGTACTCACTTAACCTTAATTTTGACGGTCACGGTCTTTGACTTCGCATTATAATTCTTATTTCCAGCCGCTTTGACCTTCACTTTTACTTTATAGGTTCCCTTTTTGAGCCCCTTCTTGATGGAGATAATGCCACTTTTCGAAACTTTAAAATACTTCTTGAACTTCGACTTGGACACACCCGCAAGTTTAAACGTGACCGTACCTTTTGCCTTGGATACGGTGTAAGCCTTTCTGGCGGTGATAATCTGTTTCTTCTCCTTAAGTCTCGCGTATTTAACAGCCGGTGTTTTCGCTTTCACCTTCAGCGTGTTCGCAGCCTTATTGATCTTGAATGTTTTCGTGACAAGGCCAGTATAGTTCCCCTTACCGGTGATAGTCACCGTCGCGGTACCCGCGTTGATGTTATTAGTGTAAGCAATAGTATAATCTGTATTATTGACAAGACTTACTTTACCAAGCTCAACCTTTACCTTCGGTATAATAGGTTTTCCGGTATATGTTGTATCAGATAAACCAGATACGACCACCGTTTGAATTGATTTTAATCCAGTTGCTTTAATTACTTCCGTTTTAACCTTACCGCATTTGCTGCATTTAGAAGTTCTTTCTCCAGTTGCTGTAGCGGTCGGCTGCTTCGTAATCTTCCATTCACCCCACTGATGCTCCGTCATGGGAATTACTTCTTCCGATCCTTCCTTTTCCTGCTTGCAGATACTGCACTTTTCAACCGAACTGCCAGATTGAGTACAAGTGGCTGCATTTTTAACAACTCTCTGATATTCATGTCTATGATCCGCGCTGTCCGCCACTTTCTCGTCATAATTTCCATCGTTGTTTGTGCTATGGTAGATGGAGGAGGTATTGTCACCATTTTCACGGATCTGATACGTTTCGCCAACGCTTGTCGGAGCATCAATCAGCTGGATAGATTTGTTCACCATAGACCCGTCTTCCTGCTCTTCGCCAGACCTCTTGTTTATATGAAGGTTTTCCCCACCTGAAGTGATGTTCAGCGTATCATCATCATTCTGTTCGATCACAACTTTCTTATTTGCATTGCAATCTCCCGTGAACGTAACATACTCCATGTGATCGGATCCCGGAGACGAATCAAACAGCTCTATCGTATACTGCCCATCAGTTTGTGAAGTTAATTCTGTATCAATGTCTTTTGTATCTGTCAGTTCAATATGGACGTCGGAAACAGTGTCTACTGTGACACGGGCGTAATGATTGCGGTTGGCGAGAGTTACTGTGGAGCCTGCTGGAACGGAGGAAAGATCGATCGTTTCTTCCGGGAACCAGAAGCTGAGCGGATATCCGCTGTCGCTTTCAGAATCAGCGTTTATTGCAAAAATACTGGTGCCGCCATGGGTACCTGCATAGTCTTCAAAATAGTTTGCTTGTGCTTCAGAATAACTGGTTAGAATAACGCCCAGATATCCTTTTGGAATATTATTAGCATGGCCGCTTTGCGAGATCTGATTCAAAGTAGCTGCAATCGTCTCTGGTGCTGAAGTTCCATATGAGATCCAAGAAGTTTTCCTATTATCCGTTACATTTCCATAGTATTCATTATTATCATATCCATACTTCCATGATGTAAAGTCGCCGGAAGTATTTTTTGACAGTATTAATTGATTAGGGGAGGTTCCATCATTCGGATCATATATGTCTATCACCAACTTCTCATCTGAGTTTTCTTTTATCCCGACCGCAAAAACCGCATGCTGGCCACTGCCTTTTCTCATCATAAAGACGGGGACAGACCTTCCATTGCCTTTCTGGCAATCTCTTACTGCAGAAACCAAACCATTCAAGTCATTAAAGTGAGTGCACTTTTCGTCTTCATTGGAAAGAATAAACTGTCCAAGATGCGCATACTTTATAGTTTCCATCAAATCAAGATTGAACGCGGCGCTACTTGTTCCAGCTCGGTTCGATGCTGTTATGTTACTTAATTCAGGATATGATCCAAAGGCAGGTGTATCGAAGTAATAATACGACAAGCCGGCCATCACCATCCCATAACACACCCCGTGCGAAAGATACTCGACTGGTTCTCCAGAATCGTCCTTTCTTTTATCCTTTTTCTTTGCATCACTCCACTGATCTTTAAAGATAGCTCTTGAAAAGCCATAGCTTCCATTGAAAACTTTGTCATAATCGGTCTTTGTGATCCAGCTTTCATAATTATAGAACCCCCACATTTCAGAGGCCAATATCTGATTCCCCGCCTTCACTGTCAGTGGATCAGACCAGTCCCCGTAAACGTATGTATCGGATCCCATGTCTTTATAAGCCCTCACCCGGACATAATAAGTCTCTCCTCTGTCAAGAGGACTATCTGTTGCAGAATACTTCTGCGTAATAGAGGTAGTAATTTCTGTTTCGCCGTCAAACCCGGCGTTTTTCGAATACTGTATCTCATAATCGACACCGTTCCCGCGCACTTTATCCCATTCAATATCAAGTCCTCTACGATAATTGGTATACACGGTGGACGGTGTTGACAGATCTTTATTTCCTCTTAGATTAGTCACCTTTTCCGGTACAATACAAAAGGTCTTCTCAACTGTACCAGTATAATCATTGATCCCGTTAATAGTCGCCTTATAGCACCCGAGGTCTGTGTTATCTTTGGTGAGGCAGACGACCTCATAATCTGTATCCGCTGTGAGTATCTTGCCATCAAGTTCGACTATTGCTTCCGGAAGCTGCGCATTCCCATTATACGGAAGCTGTGCATTCACCAGTTTGACTGTACCTTCTTCAATATTGGGCATGATATACCCGACCCACTCAATCGTCCCGCCATACTGATGCGTTGAAGGCGAGTTATATACCTCCTCCCATGACTTGGCGTTTTCCGGATAGTACGCTTTTAAGGAATCTCCCGAAAAAGAATTGCTCCCGATCGAAGGCATATTGCCCCGGAAATAAACAGCCTTTATCCCAGTGCAGTTAGAAAATGCAGAAGCTCCAATGTTCTTCAACTTGCTCGGGAACTTTACGACATGCTCGCCCGCCGCAATCGCATCGTGCAGATGATCCTCATCATAGGTGATGTCCTGAAGAGCCTTGCAGTTAGAGAAAGCTGAGGAGCTGATACTGGTGACAGTTTTGGGAATGACTACGCTATCGATATAGGATGCATAACCAGAACGTACATAGCACAGACTCGCAGGGATCGTTTCCATCCCTTCTTCTATGATGATCGTAGTCAGCTCATTCGCACCTTCAAAAGGACCGTTAGAATCACAGCTGCTCACCGTTTTGGGTATCGTCAGGCTGCTTAC
>CADBME010000256.1 GCA_902795715.1 uncultured Lachnospiraceae bacterium
CTGGCAGTCTCATTCATGCCGGACTCTTCCACTGCAATCTCAAGTTTGCGAAGGTCAGAAACATTTTCCTGATGCATCTCATCCAGTTCTTTTTGAAGATATTCCATCTGCTTTTTAATGGCAGATTCCCGGTAAATCTTCTGATAGTCTTCCTCCTGGGCATTTTTGGCTTCACTGTTGACACGGGTCATTTCCAGATTCTCATAAATGAGCTCCTCCATCATCTCCACACGTTTGGCCAAACTGTCTTCCGCCAGGACGGCATACCTCTCTTCGTTGGAGTTCATCATCCAGGGAGACATAGCCGCAGCAATTTCCGATATGGAGTTCCAGCGGGCAATAAAAGCTCTTCCCCCCTGACCCCACTGGAATGAATCAGAGAACCGGGCCAGCTCATTTTTTAAATCTTTCAGTTTTTTCTCCGTGATTTCCCGATCCAGATCCTCTATGTCCCGTCTCTTGGAAATAGCCAGGTCAATATCATGATCTTTATAGACGGTAACCTCTTCGATATTCACACGGTATCTGGTCCGGACCACGATATAGCCGTTGGGGTTAACCTCAGTGATTATCCCTGAAACGCCGATCGGATAAAAACTGTCTTCATTCAGCTCATCCCGGGTCTGCTTGTCCTTTGAAACAACGATGGTTATCTTTTCATCCACGCTGGGGGACTTGCCGGTCACCTTCTCATAGGTCTCGGTTTTAAAATATATATTGGCATCAGGTACTACTAATACGTTGTAAACGGGTATAACTGCCATAATTCGCCTCCTCTTGATTCAACACTGCTAATCCGCAGCATTCAATTTATCTTTATAGAGTTTTATCAGCACTTAACTCAATCGAGTGCTAACAAAAGGTCCAAATAGAAGGTCTCCCGCAGGAAACCTTCTCATATCATATATTAATACCAGTATTTTGTCAACTTACTCTGCTGAAGTCCGAACTTACCCCTGCAGATCTGCACATATCTTATCTCTTCCTATAGTCTGGACAGGATCTCCAGGAAGTATTTCCAGGTCCTCTCTACACTGGCCACCTCCATGGATTCCAGGGGGCTGTGGATATCCTTAATATCCGGACCGAAGGATACGCAATCCAATCCGGGAATCCTGTCGGCAAACAAGCTGCATTCCACGCCGGCATGCATGGCTTCAATCTGAGGCTTTTCCCCATACTGTTCTTCATAGATTTCTGCCATAAGGTCACGGAGGGGGGAGTCTTCCCGGTAAGCCCAGGCCGGATAGTCCCCGGATAAGATCAGTTTGCCTCCGACCAGGCCTACAAGGGCCTCCATTCTGTCCAGTATTTCTCTTTTTTCCGAGTTCACGCTGCTCCTGACCGAGCTTGTGATGACGACGGCATTCTCCTCGCTTGTCAGGATTCCCTGATTGAGGGATGTCTGGACCAGGCCCTCTATATCAAAGCTCATCCTCTGAATTCCATTGGGCAGATTTCGAAGGACAGACAGGACCCGGCCGGTATCCCCTGCATTCAGACAGGAAAGGGCAGTCCCGGGTGCTGAAAGTTTCTCACAGAAAAGGACAAGGTCAGGATCCGTTTGACGGTATTCTTCGGCTAGAATCCGGCCGTACTTCTTTGTGATTTCTTCCATATCTGCTTTGATTTCCTTCTCGCCCTCACACATGGGATTAGCCGGGGACTTGTATCCCTTGTCATCTGGAAGGAGAACAGCCTCCGCTTCATGTGGTATGGCATTATCCTTGCCTCCTCCGGTTAGAGATAGCAAAAGAAAAGGTCTGTGGCTGCCGATTTCCTGCAGGACCCTGCCCAGGATCATGATGGCATTTCCTCTTCCTTTGTCAATCTCCACACCGGAGTGTCCACCCAAAAGACCGGAGATCCTGATCCGGTACAAATCTTTCGCAGCATTTTTTTCAATACGGCTGACGGGAATCTCCACCCTGGCTGTCACACCGCCTGCACAGCTGACCAGGAGGTGGCCCTCTTCTTCAGAATCAATATTCAGCATCCTTTTGCCGGACAGGGAGGAAGAATCCAGGCCGGCAGCTCCCAGAAGTCCGATCTCCTCATCAACGGTGAAAACCGCTTCAATAGGCGGATGGGGAATATCATGGGATTCAAGAACAGCCAGCATATAGGCCACTCCGATTCCATCATCTCCTCCCAGGCTTGTCCCGCGGGCACTGATGATTCCGTCTTTAAGCTCAAGCTCCAGGCCCTCACGAGCAAAGTCAATGTCGCAATCCTCTGTCTTTTCGCAGACCATATCCATATGTCCCTGAAGAATAAGAGGGGGGTGGTTTTCTTTTCCCCGGCTGCCTGCCTTTTTGATAATCACATTTCCCATGGCGTCCTGTATATAAGGCAGATCGTGATTCCCGGCGAAGTCTGTCAGATATTGACTGATCTTTCCCATATTTCCCGATCCATGGGGTATTCCGCAGATCTCTTCAAAATAATAGAACACTCTTTCCGGCTTCAGGCCTGCTAATACTTTCATCTTGACTCCCTCTGATTTCATGTTGATGGTGCAATGGTCAAAAATTGCTAAAAAATACGATAAGGATATCTTATGCCAGCTGTTTTTCATACTGCCTGAGTGCTTGCTCAGCCCGTGCATTCACATGCCTTGGTACATCGATCTGAATGGTGACATACAGATCTCCTTTCCGGTCGGGATGATTCATGACCGGAGCTCCCTTCCCTTTGAGTCGAAGTTTGGAACCGGACTGGGTTCCCGGCCGGATCTGGCAGCTCACATTCCCATACAAGGTGGAAATAATGGTTTCTCCGCCCAGAACAGCTGTAATATAGGGAATGTTCACCGTTGTATACAGGTCGCTTCCTTTTCTTTCATATCCGGATCGGCCCATGACCTCGATGGTAATGTAAAGATCTCCTGCCTGGCCGCCCCGGTAACCCGGATTGCCCTTGCCTTTCAGACGAATCTTTTTTCCACTTTCGATTCCCCTGGGTATGGTGACTTTCAGGGTCTGGTCTTTGCCGGTGGAATCGGACAGACGGATCACCTTTTCAGCGCCATGGATGGCATCCTCAAAGCTAATGGACATGGAAGCTTCCACATCGGAGCCTTTTCGAGGCCCCGTCTCTCTACCGGCAAATCCTCCGCCATAGCCGCCACTATAATCACCGCTGTAACCATCGCTATAACCACCGGTATGACCAAAATCTCCCTGTCCGAAAAGGTCGCCGAACAGGTCCTCAAAATCAAAACCTTGTCCGCTGCTCTTCCATTGTCTGTAGCTTGTCCCCTGACCGCCGTAACCGGAAAATCCACGGGCGTAGGATCCATCTCTGTCAAAAGCATCGGAGTAGAATCCGCCTGAACGGAATCCTCCGCCGGCAAAGTCTCCGTGGTCTCTGGCATACCTGGCATATTCCTCAGCCCCTTCTTTGGGATTGCCGGAACCGTCAAAAGCATCAAAACCCAGCTGATCGTAAAGTTTCCTTTTATTATCATCACTCAGGATGGCATAGGCCTCCGAAATCTCCTTAAACTTCTCCTCTGCTGATGCATTTCCCTTGTTGGAATCCGGATGATATTTCCTTGCCAGCTTCCTGTAAGCTTTTTTTATTGCCGATGCATCCGCATCTCTGCCGACGCCCAGCACTTCATAACAATCTCTTTTTGTGCTCATAAGAACGCCTCCTTTTGTGTTTACATTGTTCTATAGTAAATATAACAATATAGAACCGTCCTGTCAAGCACTTGTCTATCTCTTATCTTTTTGCATTTATACTTTTTCAGGTCTTGCTCGCGAAAAATACATGGACCAACACAAAAGAAAACCCCGGCATTTCATGAATGATGCCGGGGTTTTGTTTCATATTGAATAGTCTGTAACTATATAATGATGGTGGAAGCGATGCAGTAATTAAAGCCTTTTCTTCTGCAGTAAGCCCTGATCTGTGATCTCTTGCCACCGCTTCTGGTATATTCAAGAACGCCGACGGAAAGTCCGGCTTTTTTCACCTTCTTGAAGTAATTCTCGTAATAATGCTGGAAATCTTTTCTCTGGCTGCTGAAAGATCCGGATCCGCTGTAGCTGGTGATCCTGGTAAGGACTTCTTCCTGTACTACACCGTTGATGAGATATTTCTTACCACTATTAATAAGAGGAGTCACGAATTTGTCTCCGCCGTTAATGGTGACCTTCTTGTTAAACTTACGAAGTCTCTTAAGGATCTTCACCAGACCGTTGTAAATGGATTTCCTTCTATTATATTCATATACGTCACAGTTATCTACCCAGAAACCGTCAACACCCTTAGCAGAAATTTTTCTTGCAATAGTATCGACAATGAAGTTTCTCCACTTCTTTTTTCCTACGTTAACCCAGTACTCATCTTCCCAGTTATCATAGGTCTTAAGTCTGTACTTTTTGAATCGATTAAAATAGTAACGGTTAGATTCTACTGATCCGATGTTCAGATAGGAATATACAATATGACCTGCTCTTTTCAGTGCGGCTACATCTGAAGCACTGTAATTCTGCGCATCGATTACGATGACTTTATAGCCACTTACACTATTGATTCTAGATCCTTTGATCTCTGTGTTAAGAGAAATGTACCAGTTATAATTTGTTTTCGACGTGCTTTTCGCTTTTGCAGCAACGGGGAATGCCGTCGTACACAACATAATCATTGCAAGAGCAAAACATGCGAAGCACCTTTTGGTCTGTTTCATAAAAACCTCCTAAATGCTCGTTTCTTTGTTCTCCACTGTGTATTCTAACACCGTTTTTATCAAGAATCAACATTCTGTTAACATATTCGTAACAATACACATTTATCGAAGACATTCAGGGGGATTATTAGGGCAATTCAACCAATAAATAAAAATGCAATTTCCAAATATTGGAATGCCTTTGGACCTTTTTACCAAGGATCGGATGCCTGAAAGCGGCCATAGTATAAAACATTTATTTACAGTTATATATCCAAATAACCTTTTTTCTTTGATTTCAACTCTTTTTTTCAGGCTCTTTCGCCCTTCAATTTGCAAGTATTTATTCCAAAATACCAGAGCGATCAGCTAAGAAAGGCGGAGCAATTGTTAACAAATTATTACGCAAATCCTATATATAATATTAAGAAAATATAACATGCAATTGATTTGCTCAGAGGCCATCTTATGGGGATGAGAGGCATTCTGATCATCATTTGCTCTGTGACGGCTCCCACCACTTTCGTTTTACTAAGAAGTGGGGGCTTCCTGTTCAAGGCCGGATACGGCCAGATACCACAGGCTATCCC
>CADBME010000257.1 GCA_902795715.1 uncultured Lachnospiraceae bacterium
AATTCGTGATTGTCCTTACCTCTCCGATGAAAAGAGGAATTCCAGTGGCTGTATCCACCAGGGCATAGACGAAGGGTCTGTCAAAGGTCAGCTCGATGGGGCTGTTGCCTATGATGGCTGTGTTTTTTTCCATAATGACAGCAGTAGCAGCGGCTGCCTTGGTGCCATTTTCGTCAAGCTCTATATGTGTTTTGTGAAGTACCTTGCTGATCTTGAGACCTGGTGTGTCAGGAGAGGGGTCAGCCATCCGGCTGAAATCAGCTGCATCGGTAAATGCCGTCCGGATTCCCAGATTCTGAAGTAATCCGCCCATCTCTACGCTGTAGTCAGTCTGAAATGCAGGCATTGTGATTGCCACATTTTTTTCTTTTTTATTGTTCCAGCTTTCAATGAAGGATGCTCCGTCTAGTGTCTGGATATAGGTATCGGCATCCATATTTTCGGGGGGAAGTATGCCTACAAAGGCAACCTGGCCGGGTTTCTGTATGGATCCGTAGTTTTTGACGAAACCCTTGCCTCCATTCAGTTCGAGATACTGGTATTCTCCCCTGTCCCGCAGCATGGTAACCGACTGTGTGGACTTATCGTAGGCGGTGAAAGGCTCTGTCTTTTCGGACTTGGTAAAAGGTTTTATCCACTGCCCTTCAAATGCCACGGTATTGATCAGAACCATTCTGGCATCATTGCTCAGCTCGCTGATGATCTTGTCGATCATATTCCGGGACTTGTTGTAGACCCAGGCATTCATGTCCTCGACCGTCTGGGCATTGAAGGGAGCCAGATAGAACTGGGCATCATGATAATTCTTATTGGTCTGGAGGAAATCCTCCCGTACCAGACCTTCCATTTTATCTTCCCGGGCCCAGATGGAATTGGATACATTGTAGATCAGGGCATCCGATGCCATCAGCCGGCGGTTGATCCCTGACAGATACTGGTTATAGGCATCGGCACTGATACCATTGCAAAGTACATTTTCCATCTCTGTCAAGGTCTGCCCCGCTGCTCCGTTTTCCGTCATAGCCAGAGCTGTGGTTACGGAATCCGGGGAGATCAGCACATTATCCTTTTTACCGGCTGCCCGGTCTGACTCCAGGGCCTTCTTCAGCAGGTCAATGGAAAATCCTGCAAAGCCTTTGATAAAGCTTTCTGTCGGCACTTTTGTCTCCGGAAGAATGGCAGTGAGTCCCGCAGTAAGGTCGCGGGAAGAATCGCTCAATGGTCTGGTTTTTATCTCCCGCTCGGTGGGTTTTGTCGGTTTTGTAGGGGAAGGCCTCCGGGTGGAAGTCGTATTTTTCTTCTTTTTCTTAACGACGATCTTGCATTTCAGCTTTCTCTTGCCGACCTTCGCCTTGATATAACAGGTACCTGCCTTTTTGCCTGCCTTGATGACAGCTGTTTGTTTCCGTTTTCCTTTGGTCTTTTTGACCCTCGCAATCTTACGATTGGTCGTGGTCCACTTCACCTTGCGGGATGCATGACGAACCTTGAGGGTCACGGTTTTCCCTTGCTTCATCTTTACTGTTCTCTTTGACAGGGAAGGCTTTACTCCCGCCCGTGCAGTACCGGGTATGATCAGCACAAGCAAGGTGACCATAAGACAAAAAACAAAAACCAGATACATTTTCTTCGATGGGGCTTTCCTCATAACCATACTCCTTTCTGATCTGCCAAAGCAAGTACAATCAGATTGCTTTCCCTGCAGGACTAATGGATATCAAAGTGGATAAAGTTCTTATTGAAACTTGTAGCTACCATGTGCTTTTTCACCTTTTCTTCCGCTAACAGTCTTTCTACAAAATAGCTTCGGAAGTTGATGATATCACCATCGGCTTCTGTAATATCGAATATTTCACCGCTGTCCCAGATGGACAGGTCGGCACCTTTGCCGTTTAAACGCAGGCAGCATTCGGCGTAGATCTTGGGGAGCTTCTTCTTTTTTTTCAGTTCCTGGTTTTTTTCTTTAATCAGGAGAAGAAGTTCCTCGAGATTCAGTTCTATAAATTTCTGAGAAGTCTTATCTATCTTGTTTTTTACTAAAAAGTCATGGACATCATAGACCAGGGCCATAATATCGTGCTCATTTAAAAGGATTGTCCTGTGGAACAGGACATCTGCTGAAATCGGAAGGAGATCAGGGAACTGTTCTTTGGGGTAATGGGTATAGACATAGCCGAGCAGGATCAGTGCTGTCAGATAAGGAGCCAGCGCATAACCGAGCATCATCCCTTTTATTCCAAAAGCCATCCCAAGGGGCAGGGACAGGGCGAGAATACAAACCAGTCCGTTTAATATACTTTCCATAGCGGCCAGAATGGGTTTGTCGGTATTGATATAATACGAGTTAAAGTTCGCCACCACAGCTAAGCCCGGGC
>CADBME010000258.1 GCA_902795715.1 uncultured Lachnospiraceae bacterium
CTGAGCAAGAAGAAATATACATACAACGGAAAGAAGAGAAAACCCAAAGTAACCGTAACCTATAAGGGAAAGAAGTTAAAGAAAAACAGAGATTACTGGCTTGCCTATAAGAACAACATCAATGCCGGCAAAGCCCAGGTTGTTGTAACCGGTATGGGAAAATATATGGGAGTCCGTAAGAAGGGCTTCACCATTAAGCAGGTCAAGAACACCATGAAGGTTACACTCGACAAGACTTCTATTGATATTAATAAAACTGCCAAATTTACCGTTAAGAAAGCCATCGGCAAAGTAACCTTCACGAGCAGCAACACCAAGGTTGCCACCGTTTCAGCCAATGGCGTGATCACGGGTAAATCGACAGGAACATGTAAAATCACAGTTACTGCCGCAGGTGATGCAAACCATGCAGCATTAAAGAAAGTATTTAAAATATCAGTCGGGATCTTCAGCCTTACCAGCCCGGACTGTAAGGTGACATTATCCGCCACCACCTTTACCTATGACGGCCAGCTCAAGATGCCCACTGTTACCGTAAAATACAACGGAACAACCCTCAAACCGGCCAAAGACTATACCATGACATACTCGAACAATGTCAATGCCGGAACCGCAAAGATTGCCATCAAGGGTATGGGCCGCTACACGAACACCAGGATCGTCACATTCAAGATTAATAAGGCTGAGCAGCCTGATTTCTATGTGGACACGACCCACAAATATGTAAACAAGGACAATACTTTCTCCATTTCCTACAGTGGTGCTATCGGATCGGTAAGCTGTACATCCAATTCCCCGACCTATGTTCAGAGCCTTGGCGGAGGAAAGTTTAAAGCATTAAAGCACACACAGAATTATGTAACTGTCACGATCACAGCCAATGGAAATAAGAACTATAAGAGTAAATCCTATTCGGTTATGATCACTATCAACTAGAAAGAGGCAAATATTTCCGGACAATGGAAATAATAGCTGTACAAGGATGGGAACTATTTCATGAAAGAATAGTATCCATATCATCTTCAATATCAAAGAAAACCGGACTGCCAGATCATGGCAGTCCGATTTTTATTCTCTGTTCTTTAAAATGACATCCATGGGGATTCCGGTAATCTTGCGGTATTCCAGCAAGGCAACAAGCAGGTAGGTAATCAGGCCCAGCAGGAACATGCGGACATAGATCATGGGATCCAGCCAGAAAGGAATCCAGCCGGAGATACTGGACATAACAAACATTTTAAAAATAAATTCCAGCATGATGCGTTCCAGGGGCAGGGTAATCAGAAGGAAGAAAACGACAACCAGACTTGTGGAGCTGATGTAGAGTGAACTGATTTCCCTGTTCTTATATCCCAGGATCTTGGACATGGAGATCGATTGGGTGTTTTTTTCGATAATAAGCTTGGACATCAGATAGATCAGGACAATGAAAATCAATATGGAAAATGCGTCAACAAGATACATCATACTTCCCATGGAGCGCTGCAGCTGGCGGGAAACCTTTGTAAGAGAGTCGTAGTCAATAATCGTTGAAATATATTTTTTGGGAATATCCCTGATTTCCCTGTCCGAAAAGTAACCGGAGAAATAGTCGGAATCCAGATCCATGGTTTGGTTCAGTTCTTTCTGATTCATAAAGAGGCAAAGACTCCCCTCATAATCATAGATGCCGGTCACCTTGAAATCATAGCTTTTATCTTCATATTTTTCTTTCAGCCGGATGGTGTCTCCGGCTTTAATATTGTACTTTTCCGCGTAGGAGGAAGATATATATACCTGACGGCCTTTAAGTTCAAGAGGGATGTAGGCACTTTTTTTGTCAATTCCGTAACAGGTGATCTCATCGCTTTTGTGGCTGCCCTCATCCGGGGTCTTAAGGGGGTAGGCCGTAAACTTCTCAGCTCCATCCACATCCGTTTCCACTTCCATATAAAAAATCATCAGAGAGAGCATGCTTTCCACTTTTCGGTCTTCCTTCATGGCGGACATGGGAAGCTGCAGGAGATACTGATATTTGCAGAGCATGTTCTTTTCAATCTCCTCCTGATAGTGATCCAGGACAGAAGGAAGAGCAAGGCCGAAGATCAGTAGAAAATTAGCAAAGAGGATGCCGAAAAAGAGCATGACATAATTGCTTTTGTTCTGTAAAATAACACGGAGACGGAACCTTTGAAAAAAAGGAATCAGGTGAGGAAGACGGACGGCCTTCCTCCCTTTTCCCCTTAACAGATTACCCCGCAGGAAAGAGAGAGGAGAGAGAGAAAGCTTTCTGCGGAGGCTGAAGTAAGTGACAAGTATCATGATCACTATGGGAATGACCGTTGTCTGAAAAAAAGCAGACCCGCTCCAGATCGTTACATAGGAAGGCAGGCTGTAGCTGCTGTAATAGAGCCAGGCACAAAAGTTTTTAAGGACAGTATAACCCAGTATATTTCCTATCAGGGCACTAAGCAGTGTCACCAGAAGAGGAGTGGCCATATAATGAATGATCAATTCCCTCTTCCTGTAACCCAGAGCCCTTAAAGTTCCTATGACAGCCGCTTCTTTTTGAATGGTGTCAGAGATGGTGATTCGAAAGACAAAGGCAACAATAAGGATAATAATACAGAGCAGAACCTGCATCATGGCCCGGTCGCTGTCCAGGTCCTCCCCTGTAAATGTGATTGCCTGATTCAGATATTCCGGGGTGAAAGATTCCAGGGACACAATACTATTAATGTCTTTCATCAGGTCTTCAGCCATGATATTTTCCTGCTTTTCATCCTGTGGCGGGTTCTTGTAGATCCAGGAGTAACTGTAGCGGAGAGACTCCGGCGGCCAGGAATTGAATTCCTCTTCTGTAACCAGACCCACCCCAAAAAGGATGGAATCAAACATGGTATCGTTATTATCCTGAAAGAGACTGCTGTAGTCGGATAATGCCACGAGGCCGGTAATGGTAAATGTGTGGGACCGGCTTTTGATCCGGTCGCCCACCTTAAGCCCGTTATTGTCCGCATACATTCTGTCAAGGGCGACTTCACCCGGCTTTTCCGGAAGCCTTCCCTTCATCAGGCAGGGGAGATTCACCTGGGTCCTGTTCTTAAAAAAGCGCATGGTACTCCCGTTATTAAGAGCTATTTCCCGGTAGAAATTCTCATAGACTTCGATTCCCAGATCTTCAATATCCCGGATCTGGAATCTGGAGGCCTTTTCGGAAAGGAGAAAATTCCCGTTTTCGATATGATATTTTTCAAAGCTTTCATTATAAGCTTTGATCATGCTCTCCGCCGCTACCAGGTAGCCGGAAACCAGGCCGATACTGGAGATCATCAGGATGAAAATGACCAGATACTTACCAAAATCACTGCGCAATTCCCTGGGTATTCGCCGTGTGAGCGGAGTGACTCTTTTCCTTACCATTCCAGTTCCTCCGAAGGCAGTTTGCGGTCATTTACATAGTTTTTCCTGATCGTTCCGTCTTTTAAAATGACAATCCTGTCTGCCATGTTCTTCAGGGCATCGTTGTGGGTTACCATGATAACCGTGCTTTTGTATTGTTGATTCACAGTTTCAATCAGTTTGAGAATTTCCTTGGATGTTTTATAATCCAGGGCTCCGGTCGGTTCATCGCAAAGGAGGATATCAGGATTTTTCACTACAGCTCTTCCTATAGCTGTTCTTTGCTGCTGGCCTCCTGACAGTTGATTGGGAAGTTTATTGCGATGATCGAATAGTCCAAGGGTATGCAAAAGTTCATCCACGGACAGAGGATCAGAAGACAGATAAGCACCCACCTCGATGTTTTCCCTGACCGTGAGGTTGGGAATCAGGTTATAACTTTGAAAAACATAGCCCAGATGGGACCTGCGATAGGAAGTCAGCTGCTTTTCATTCATCTGATTCATGAGATCTCCGTGGATCAGGATCGTCCCACTGTCCATATGGTCGATTCCGCCGATTATATTAAGAAGGGTAGACTTTCCGGAACCGGAAGGACCCAGAAGTACACAGAATTCTCCCCGGGACAGTTCCAGATCAATCCCTTTGAGAACCGGTGTAAGAGTGTCACCCTGACCAAATGATTTTGTAATTTTATCTAATTTCAGAAACATTGAAAATCCCTCTTTTCAAACCAAAGTTAGAATATACTAACTATTATGAGACCCTGCTAAGAAAATGTCAAGCTTATGAATTCACTATTTCTTCTGCTTTTGACCACACTTTGTTCATAGAATCCATCTATATTAGGGCAAAACAAAAGGAGGATACAGCTATGAGAAAAAAGAAAATGAGTGCAGCATTTGTGCTTAGTGTAACTATGAGTTTAGCCTTACTTGCAGGTTGCGGAGAGAGTACAGCAAAGAGTACAGGGACCACTTCTGCTTCATCCATATACGGTATTGTCAGGGAAGTCGATGAGGACTCCCTGACCATAGAAGAAGGAACATTGAAAGAAAAACCGGAAAAACCGGAGAGTGATGGGTCAGATAAGAATAGTGACCAGAAACAGGACCAGGAATCTGAAAAGGACACAAATCAAAAGAATACAGATAAGCAGCAGGGCCAGCCACCCCAGGGCCAGCCGCCGGAGGGAGGTTCCGGACAAGGGCAGCAGGGCCAGCCACCGGAAGGAGGTTCCGGACAAGGGCAGCAGGGCCAGCGACCGGAAGGAGATTCCGGACAAGGACAGCAAGGCCAGCCGCCCCAGGGCCAGCCACCTCAGGGAGGCCCGTCCGGAGAGTCCATGCTTGATTTAAGCGGCGAGGAAAAGGAAATATCCGTGACCAAGGATACGGTAGTGTCCTCCGGCAGCCTGGCACAGGAGGGGCAGGAAACTGAAAAGAAAGAGGATGTAAATACAAGTGAAAATGAAGTCGATGAGCTTAGTGATTTGAAGGAAGGAGATTTGGTTTCCATCGATTTTGATTCCCAGGGAAATGCCAGCACCATTACAGTGATTACCGGAAAAGGCGGACCGGGCGGTAGCGGACAGGGCATGCCCGGCGGTCAGTCTTCCCAGCCGGAAACCTATTCGGCCGTCACAAGCTATGATGAAAACAAAAGTGTCTCCAATGAGACTTACGCCTCCACAGGAACAGATGAAAATGCCCTTCTTATTGAAAATGGAGCCAAAGTAACGGTGGACAATCCTACCGTGACCAGAACTTCCGACGACAGCAGCGGTGGGGACAGCGCCAGCTTTTACGGTGTAGGCGCTGCTGTCCTGAACAAGGAAGGAACCACTTATATCAAAAACGGAACCATCAAAACGGATGCAGCCGGCGCAGCCGGTATCTTTTCCTACGGAGACAAATCGACCACCTATGTTGCCGGGACGCAAATCACAACAAAAGAGGGTACATCAGGCGGAATCCATGTGGCCGGAGGAGGAACCCTCTATGCCTGGGATGTGACAGCGGAAACCTCAGGGGAATCATCTGCAGCCATCCGGAGCGACCGGGGCGGCGGAACCATGGTTGTCGATGGAGGAAGCTACACTTCAAATGGAACCGGATCTCCTGCCGTCTATACTACGGCAGACATTACGGTGAACAAGGCTAAACTGACAGCCACCAACTCTGAAGCCGTCTGTATCGAGGGACTGAATTCCCTAAGGCTATACGACAGCACTCTCACCGGAAATATGCCGGATCAGGATCAGAACGACTGCACCTGGAACGTGATCCTCTATCAGAGCATGTCCGGTGATTCTCAGGAAGGTAATTCAACCTTTGATATGGAAGGGGGAAAACTGATTGCCAAAAACGGAGGCATGTTCTACACAACCAACACGGAATCCACCTTTGTTCTGAAAGATGTGGACATCCAGTATGCTGATGAAAATGACTTTTTCCTCAAATGTACAGGGAACAGCAATGCCAGAGGATGGGGAAACACAGGAGAAAACGGAGCCAGGTGCACCTTCACCGGCATCAGCCAGGAGATGGAAGGCGATGTCATCTGGGATTCCATCAGCAGCCTCAACATGTATCTGACAGAAGGAAGCAGCCTCAAAGGAGCCGTCATCGATGATGAATCCAATGCAGGAAGCACCACCGGAGACGGAACCTGCAGCCTGACCATCAGCAAGGACAGCAGCTGGACAGTAACAGGAGACAGCAAGCTGACCACCCTGTCCTCTCAGGGCAAAATTGCAGACGAGAAAGGAAACAGTGTAACAATCAAAGGAAGCGACGGGACAGTCTATGTATCCGGAAACAGTGAATACACGATCACAGTAGAAGAATACAATGATAAGGCCGATCTCTCCGGAGCTTCCACATCATCCTCATATACAGATTACAAGGTGGAAAAACCGCAGGCACTTCAATAATTTCACATTACGGCGGAAGGGGGGCTGTCGCACTAAGTAGTGATGGGGCTGTCGCACTAAGTAGTGATGGGAACTGCA
>CADBME010000259.1 GCA_902795715.1 uncultured Lachnospiraceae bacterium
AAACTCCAGCTGCGAATTGACGGCCTTCCTGCAATCGGATCCATACGCAATACTAACCTTTCAACACAAAAGCCTCTTTCCGGAGAATCCGGTTCCGGCAAGCCCTTCGATCCGGCTGATGACCCGGCCCCTCTGGTCTGTGTTTCCCTTGAAGGGAAGAAATATACATTTGAAGCAAGGCCAAAGATGACCATCCTCCTGCCTGTCTTGGATGTCCGTCTCTGGAGCCCGGAAAATCCTGTTCTCTATCCCATGCAGATTCAGGTTGGCCGGGATGTAGTGGACACATATTTTGCCATGCGTTCTTTCGGAACCGGCACCGACCTCAAGGGACATCCCTGCCTGACCCTGAACGGAAGCCCTTACTTCTTCCACGGTGTCCTGGACCAGGGTTACTGGCCGGAGACCCTGATGACACCACCCGCTGATGAAGCCATGATTCACGACATCATGGAAATGAAAAATCTATCCTTTACCATGATTCGAAAACATGTAAAAATCGAACCAGCAAGATGGTATTATCATTGCGACCGGCTGGGGATGGTGGTCTGGCAGGATATGGTGAACGGAGGCGGACCGGTCAACAAGCTTCTGGAAACTTATCTGCCCAATATCGTCCCTTCCATCCGATCCCTGGTCAGCGACAGTCTTTACCGGCTTTTCTCAAGGGAAGACCCGAAAGCCAGAGAGCAATTTGAAAAAGACACTCTGCGAATGGTAAGACATCTTTACAACTGCCCCTGTATCGGCATGTGGATTCCCTTCAACGAAGGCTGGGGACAGTTTGACTCACTCCGGGTAAGCGACCTGGTCAAAACTGAAGACCCGTCACGGCCGGTGGACCATGCAAGCGGATGGTTCGATCAGGGCGGAGGCGATGTCCTGAGCCTGCACAATTATTTCCGCAAGCTTAAAGTCGTCAAAGACCGGCATGGCAGATCCTGCGTGCTATCTGAATACGGCGGTTACAACTGCAACATTGACGACCACACTATGAGCGAAGAAGTCTACGGCTATCACACCTACAGCCATGAAGACTTCATCCCTGCCTTCCGGGAACTGATGGAAAAAATATGGAAGCTCCAGGAAAAAGGACTTTCCGGAGCCGTATACACCCAATTGTCTGATATTGAAGAAGAAACCAATGGGCTGTTAACCTATGACCGCAAAGTATCGAAAATAAAACCATGAATCAAAAAAACGCCGTTCTCCCGTTAGGAAGTGCGGCGTTTTTTCTGAAAATAAACCTTATTCCGACTCGGTCTGATCATCTTTGGTGAATCGTACAAAGGGGTTTCTCAATATTGAAGCATGTGGTAATTCATGATATATTTCTATTATCAAACATCATAAGGAGGCATCATATGAAAAAACACATCTTACTCTTTCTAATTATCTTACTTCTTACAACACCTGTATATGCATTGGCTGACGAGACAGTTCCGACTGATTGGGGAAGTAATCAAATCGACATTCAGTATGAATTAAGCCAAAAGCATTATGTGAAACTGCAGGCAGGTAAAACCTATTATCTGCATAGTTATTTGAGGTTGGATAGCAACTACACTTTGGATGCCACCGGAGCAACTATTATTGTATCCGGAGGTGCTACGAGAAATTCCCGCTACACAACCGATTATTCTTCCATGTCCAATATCCGGATCAAGGGCGGAACATGGCTTTCAAGTAATTCTCAGGGAAATTCGGGAACAGCATTCAGTTTTGCCCATTGCAGCAATATCGTATTGGAGAATATGGATATCCGTACAAGCAATGCAGAGGGACATGCTATTGAACTTGTCGGCTGCAGAGGAGTTACTATTCGAAATTGTAAAGTTTTTGCCCAGGGCAGCGGAAAAAACAAGAGTGTAGAGGAAATGATCCAGATTGATCTGGCTGCACCGGCTACAGCTCCTTTCCTTTCCTCAGTGTATCAGAACGGTCTGGCTTGTAAAAACATTACCATCACCGGATGTACCGTCAGCGGAAACCGTGGAATCTGCGCCAATTACGCGAATGCAGACAAGAAATTCCGAAACAGCTACCATGACAATATCGTAATCACCAACAATTACATTATTGGCAATAAAGCGGAAGGTCTGGCCCTGTTCAACACCAATAATGCAAAGGTGACAGGCAATACCATTATTTCAAACAGCAAACGTCTTAAGGAGTCCTATTCGGTCGGCTGCCATCTGGCCATGTTCGGCAAAGCCAAAAAGGCTTTCAAAAAAGGAACCATTACCATAAGAAATAATACCATTAAAGGTGGAAAAGCAGGATTTCAGATTGCCTCTCATACAAAAACCAAGTATGGGAAAGTCGTGATAAAGAATAATAAATTATACTGCAAAAAAGGAAAGAAGAACGCACTGAAGGTTTATTCAGGAATTAAGAGAAAAGTGAAAAAGAATAAACTGCGCAAGTGGAAATAAACAAACAATATGATTTGCTGAATTATCATTTTTGATTATTCAGACCGGAGGGCTGCTATGTTGCCAGAAAAAAACACTGCCAGATACATAACATTTTCTGCAGCGATAGCAGCCCTCTATGTTGTTTTGGCCATAATGTTCGCACCCATATCCTACGGTGTGGTTCAGGTGAGGATTGCAGAAGCCCTGACTATTTTGCCCCTTTTTACTTCTGCAGCTGTGCCGGGGCTCTTTCTTGGCTGTATCCTGGCCAATGTATTTGGAGGCTGTGTAATTCTTGATATCGTGTTCGGAAGCCTGGCAACTTTAATTGGCGCCCTTCTGGGACGCTATCTCAGGTTCAACCGATGGCTTGTTCCAATTCCGGCTGTCCTGTCTAATACGGTTATCATTCCTTTTGTTTTGAAATATGGATACGGGGAGCCGGTTCCTCTCTGGCTATCCGCTCTCTATATTTTTGCAGGGGAAATAATCAGTTGTTATATTTTAGGAGAAGTTTTGGCTTCGGCCTTGCTGAAACACAAAGAATTATTCTCTAAGAAATAGAAAAAAAGGCCTGTTAAAATATATGATTATCTGCATTATGAATAAGGAGACTGTGATATGAAACTTGGCATAATCGGAACGGGTAAAATCGTACATGAAGCTCTTTTTGCTATGGAAGAGATTGCTGAAATCGAGCGCACTGCAATATTTGCAAGGCCCAAAAGCCGGGAAAAAGGAGAGAAGCTGGCAGACCAGTATGGAATTGGCAAAGTTTACACGGATTATGCCGAGCTTCTTGCTGACAGCGGTGTTGACTGCGTGTATATCGGTTTGGTCAACAGTGCCCATTATCCTTACGCAAAGCAGGCACTGCTTGCGGGTGTGAATGTTATTCTTGAAAAGCCCTTCGTCTCCACAGTGGAGGAAGCCAGGGAACTTGCATCCATCGCGGAGGAGAAGGGTGTCTACTGCCTTGAGGCCATTACGACCCTCCACAGCAAAGTGTTCAAGAAGATGGAGGAAATCCTGCCCAAACTCGGAACAATGAAGATGGGACAGTGCAACTACTCACAGTATTCCAGCAGATATAAAAAGTATCTGGCAGGCGAGATTGAGCCTGCTTTTGATCCCAATCTGTCGGGTGGTGCACTCTATGATATTAATCTCTACAATGTCTATCTGACCGTCGGTCTTCTTGGTGCCCCCAGGGATGCCAGGTATTTCCCGAACCTTGGATTCAATGGAGTCGATACATCCGGTACGGCTGTTCTAAGCTATGATGGAATGACGGCAGTCTGTACGGGAGCCAAAGATTCAGACAGTCCTTCATTTGCAATCTTTCAGGGTGAGAAGGGCTGGATGCGTCTTATCGGAAAGCCAAACGTCATTGAAGGTGTCGATTATGAATACGCTGATGACACGAAACCACCGGTCCCCAACGCTGCGGGAGGAATGAGCCGCGCCATGGAAAGAGGTAAATTTCCGGCTCCTGAGATGAAACACCGCATGACACAGGAATTCGTGGATTTCGCACGGATCGTCGATTCCAGGGACGACGCTGCTGCGGCTGCCTTCCTTGAGAAGTCTGTCGAGGTTATGACCGTTCTTGAGACGGCTAGAAAGAGTGCGGGTATACGGTTTGGAGTGGATAAATAATCCATGGTAAGACCCGGCATTTACAAAAAAGGCTGGGTTTTTTTCTTTAGAACGGAGATGTTTTTTAAAAGAAATAATTCAAAGGGCCTGCAAGGCAAATGGCATCCTGTCAAGTCCGGAGGAATGTTTCTTGTTCATGAATGATCTGCCGGAGAAGTTTAAACAGATGACTATATTTGACCTGTAAAGAGCGATGATAAGGAAATTACGGAATCATGGAAACTGCTCCGGCACGGCCCTCGCATGAAAAATATTTACATTTTTCATGCGAGTAACTTTTTTGAGCGCAAAGCCTCTATGTCAAGCAGGTTCAGATGTCCAGCCTGTATTACCATCTCCATATGGCGCATAGCAATGTAGGATCCGGTGGATATA
>CADBME010000260.1 GCA_902795715.1 uncultured Lachnospiraceae bacterium
AAAGTTGGTCTTTTTTCAGACTATGAAGTATATCCTACCTGTGGTATAGCATCCGGATCACAGCTCATAGGCCAGGTTGATGATACAAGATACTTCTCTCATCCAGACAGGTATCATGCTGATATTCTATGGTTTACTAAAGGTCATGTAGACTATGTGATTCCTAATTTCATTCCTTTTTCACAAAAAATTGATGAGATCTGCATCTCAGCAGAGCTTTCATCAGAAGCACCTGGTGTCAACAACGTATGGCCATCTGATATTTACTTTTATCTAAACGATGTAAGTCTTGGCTACTGGACATCACCGGGAGACTTCGGAGATGTCAAAGGAATCTTCACCCCTGACTGGTGGTTCCCCAACTGGAATCAGTATGGTCTTCTGAAGATGCTGGTCATAAACCACAAAGGCACCTTCATAGATGGACTCCAGATCTCTGATGTGACCATCGACCGTTTCAATCTTACAAGTAAGAGTAACATCAAATTCCGTATGGAAGTTCCTGATACGGCAGAGCATGTTGGCGGTCTTACTATCTTCGGTAAGTCATTTGGTAATTACAATCAGGACATTGAAGTCAGAATGAGCTACAGTCCTATAGCCTCTGAATAAAAAAGCAAAACCTTCCCCAAAACTAAAAGGGAAGGTTTTTTATATACCGCCTGTCACCACAAAGCCTTTAATGATTCTACATCGTGCAAGCAGGATGTTTGAAATACTACTTAAAACAGCGATTTATATATTGAATAAATTTTCGGTCAAACTGATATATTACCAATCCTATAACTATCCCTGTTAGAATGCATATTATCCCCGAAAAACCGTACTTGTCATTAAATACAGAGTAATAGGCCGAGTACAACAAAGGATGAATAAGAAAAATCTCCCATGATGCTGTACCTATTTTTTTAAACAATGCAGAACTTAAAATGGTACATTGTTCTAATACAGGAATTAAACAAATGCATAATTCACTACATATCATCTGTATCCACCATTGCTGAAAGCCCTTGGTTGTTGCCATGAACACAATAGAAAGGCATATGATCACAACCGGCATAATCAAAGTTTTATACCGTTTTATATATCTATTAAATACCTCTTTGTATTGCGCATATAACAATCCACTGCCAAAAGCTAAAGATGAATTATACCAATAATGATCATGATCAAGCACAAACTTGTTTATAACAACTAATAACACAGTTCCAGCAGCAAATAGCATCAAGGAATATTTTTTATTATGAAAGAATCTAAAGCTCATCCAAAAAAGAACTGTGAAAAAAATAATTGTAGCAAGAAACCACACGATCGACCATTCTGACGCTGTACCGCGAACCTGTTTTAAAGAAAGTGTGGCTTTGATAAATTGCATAGGCGAAGGCATATAAAACAAGGCATATATTAAATTAGTCACCCAAAAAGGAATAAGCAATCTTATTAATCTTTTTATTAAATAGTGATTCCATATCTTTTCACCTTTTAGATTCAGCTGAATCATAGAAGAATAACCTGACAGAAAAAAGAAAACAGAAACAGCTAAATATCCTACATACCAATAGTAGGTCATCTTATCAGGATGATTCATCCTAAGAGAATAATGATGAATCATCACAACTACTGTAGCAATTCCTCTATATATAAGTGAATCTTCTAACGATATCTGATCCTTTTCTAATTGTATATTTTTCAATGAAAACTTTTTTATAGAGCTTATGATCAGCGCCGGAAATATAATAAAAGAAAAAATCAAAACCGGCCATACAGAAGAAACATTATATTCTTTTGGAAAATAAAAAATAGTATTCATAATCTTCTAATACTCTTTCTGATCTTACTAAAAATATATATCACGCCACACACTGCAGCAAAAAATGCGGATACGTAGAGCATGACGTCAATATTAAAATGAAGGTATGAAAGGCTTACAAAGCTTATAATAAGGAGCATGAGAATCATCCAGCCAAAGGCTATTGCTACCACAAAGACAAATCCCAGTATACCTTTTAAAAGGTTCAGAGGATTAAACTCATCTTCCTTGGCACGTCTATATGCAGCTTCTTCAGAATCCGTTTTAAGGATGTTTATCGCCTTTTGTTCGCTTAAAGCGTTTTTGCTATTTCTATATTTCTTTTTCATTAATCTACCATCCTAGATCCCCATACCGTGATCTGCGAATCCTTGCCAAGAGCAGTAAATGTCATAGTCTCTACGCTGCTGCCTTCTATATTCATTGAAAG
>CADBME010000261.1 GCA_902795715.1 uncultured Lachnospiraceae bacterium
TCTCCCTGGGACAAAAGATCCAGATAACCCAGAATAGAAGTAAGGGGAGTCCTCAGGTCATGAGCCACATTGGTAATCAGCTCATCCTTCCTTCTCTCAACCTCTTTATCCGCCTCCAGGGTATCATAGAGATTTTTCCTCATCTCATTGATGGAACCGGCAATCTCCGAGAACTCATCCTCACCCTTGACCGGGACCTCCAGCTTCAGATCGCCTGACTTCATCTTCTCCACACCGCTGATGATCTCACGAACATAACGAACAAAGGGATTTAAAAAAAGGATAAAATACAGGCTCATGAGGAGAATAGTAAATACGATAACCACCAGGATATCCCGGGAAGCAGACTCTGACAGGGTAAAACCCGGGAAGCCCGAACTCCCGCTCCCCCAGATCTGCCTGTATTCCCCGGCGACAATCCTCGTCTCATAGAGGTAGATTCCCCCAAAGATCACGATTTCCGTCAAAATCGTGGCAAGGACGCTGAGAATCATATATAGAACCAGTTTAAACCGAAAACTTCTGAATCTTCTAATCTTCAATGGTATTCACCTTTATTTTACCAGGGCTCCGCCCCACTCAACTATGGTCAGCCCGTCACGGTCAAAATCTCCGCGAATAGCGTCAAGATTCTGCTCGGGAATATCGACCTGCTTATCGGAAGCCTTATAAGCCATAAAGACTCTCAGCATATCTCCGGCAGGACTGGTTACAAGCGGAAAATCATTGGTGTAGGCCTCTTTCTGGAAGGAGATAATATTAAACTTGTTGCCCTGCATCTTAGGCAGCCAGTAGACGATAAACTCATTGGCCTCCCTGCGGTTTAGCCCGATCTTAGCCAGCTTTTCCTCCAGAAAATAGACAGTATCCCTGCCGGCAACACAAAAGCCTTCCGAAAAATCATACTTGGCATTGGTCTTGCCTTCCCAGTAAAGATAATTGTATTCATTTTCAAGGCCTTCAATCTGGGTATTTTTCTCCCTCTCCATCTGGCTGGGATAAAACTGAAGGCGTCCATCCCGGTCTGCCTTCACATACCAGGTGCTTTCCCCATCGGGTCTGGCCGGATACTCACATGTAATCTCCCTCTCCGTATTCAGGGTCACATCCACATTTTGTCCGTCCTCTTCCCCGTAAATATAGATGACCGGCTTCTCATCAAGGACCTCAGTAGAAGGCTCACCCGAAGGATCTTTCACATCGTCCGGCCCTCCACCCTTCGATTGAGATCCGGTTCCGCATCCGGTCCCTGCAAGAGACAGAAGAAGAAGAGTAAGAAGCAGGAAGGGGATTTTTCTCTTTCCTGACCAGACAGTCTCTGATCTCCTGTTTTTTTCTTTTACTCTTTCAGACATTTTTTCTGTATTTATTTTCAACATAATCAACCTCCTGTTGGACGCCCTCTCATACGACCTTTCCCAAGGTCGAATGGAGTTTTCTTGCTTCTTTCCCATAAAAAAGTTATACCCTTCATAATATATCATTTCTATAAAGGATAATCCAATTAAATATTGATTACAGACTCCCGTAAGGAAAGAGAGAAAAGCAAAAAAGATCTCCTCTTACGCAGCAGGGGCCGCCGCATTTTTGCGGCAGCCCCGTATATCTGATAGGTTATATATTTTTAATCAGCAAGCCTGATGCTATCTAGGCATCTTCTGATTCTGATCCAAGCATATTCCTTGAAACATGCATATTAAGAGCAGCGCATACCAAGGCAGTCACTGAAATCCATAACACGATCAAATCCTTAATCAGCTTCTTTCTTTCCATACTTAATATGTCCCTTCATTAACATAAGGCTTTAACATAAAGCTTTGGTCATTCATTTGTCTCTTCTTCTTTATCCACAAGCAGATTCAGGGACTTATTCAAGGCAAGAGCCGCACAAACCAGAGCGAATAAAGCAAGCCACAGTATTAACAAGTCTTTCTTAAAAACATCTTTCATAACACTATATCTCCTTATAAGTCAGTTATTTTTTATGATCAGACAAGTTACTCTGTTTTTTCCTGCTGCAGTGTAAACTTGTCAAACTTGGGCATAGCCAGACCATCGATCTTCCAGATTTTATCCTCTTTGATCAGCTTCATCTCCATGGTCCCGGTCATCTTGTCCTGATAGTCGAAACCGGTAATCGCTTTAGAAGTCTCAGACCCTTTCATCACATCGACGATAGTCCATTCGCATTCTGAGAGTTTCCCCAGCAGAACGCTTACAGCATTGCCGCCTAATAAAGCCGTCGACAGCAGTGAGACTCCCGGATTATCTGAAATCGACTCCATGCTCTGAACATTTTTGAGAGCATTAGCTGTGAGGTGTTTTTTCAGTCCGTCAAGCCCCGACTTTTTCATATCGTCAAAAGCTTTGTTCAATGCGTATTCCGGGCTCCAACGTTCAAAAAGTTTAATTGCCATTTTTTCACACTCCTTCACAAATCGAGAAATGATAATACCGTGTTAAAGGGCTGCAAAACTTTTATTAATATTATATATTTATTAACATATACTTTCAACCATTTTCTATCTTTACCGAATCATTTGCCAAATCGTTTAAATGATATAAAAATGATAGTAAAAATGCACGTGCTGAGTTGAAAATGCATGTAAAGGTGCCTGTATGATAGCATAAAACGGTAAAAAACATCGCAGTAACCTTCCCCCCATTTATCCCAGATGAAGAAAGGAACTGCGATGCTTTTATTATATGATTGTATGACACACGAATCAGCACATTTTAATAAATATTATCTTTATGCCCTTTCAGCATAGAATGCATCGATGGCATCCTTCATGGGAAGAGAGGGCTGAGCACCCAGGCTCTGAACAGAAATAGCCGCTGCAGCACTGGCATATCTTGCAGCCTCAATGATATCACCGGTCTCAACATATCTCATAACCAGAACACCTGTATAGCAATCACCGGCAGCTGTAGGATCAACAGCATCAACCTTAAAGGTGGGAACCATCTGGGCAATACCCTCGCCATAGATATAGGATCCCTTATCACCCATCTTCAGTACTACATACTTACAATTACAACGCTCTTTCAGGATCTTGCTGGCCTGCAGACATGTCTCATCATCAACCGGAAGGATACCAACCAGAGCATCTGTCTCCGTCTCATTCGGCGACAGGATGGTAATACCCTGGAACTTCTCGATCGGATAAGACTGAGCCGGACCACAATCCAGACAGGTAATCATACCCTTAGCCTTAGCAAGCTCAAAAGCCTTCACATTCGACTCCAGCGGAATCTCAAGCTGCATCATAACCGCATCATAATCCTTGCCCTCAAAAGCAGCCTCAATATCCTCCGGTGTCGTATCCATATTAGCCGCTGTATAAATAGCAATACGGTTCATACCATCCTCTTCCAGCATGATAACAGCCATACCGGTACTGGAACCTTCCTTCAGATTCATATTGGAAATATCAATCCCCGCATCCTGAAGCATACCCTTCAAAGCCTCACCATTGGCATCCTTACCCAGGGTACAGCAAACAGAAACATCCGCACCCGCACGAGCAGCAGCCACAGCAGAATTACTGCCCTTGCCACCACCGGCAGTCGAATAGGACGTACCTAAAATACTCTCACTAGGATGAGGAACACGCGGCATCTGCAAAATCAGATCCATCATAATACTTCCCGCCATCAAAATCTTAGCTGCCATTATTACATTCCTCCTTCATAAAAATAATTATAAAAAATCAACAAATATGATACCACTTCTATTAAAATCATAAGACATTATGCACATATAGTCAAGTTCGATTTTGAAATAATTTTAGGATTATTGTTTTAATATGAAAAGATGGTATAATGGGAGAGTGGGACAATGGGGACGTTTCATATCGTCCCCATTGTCCCACTAGATAGAAAGGAGCCGTAAGAATGGAAGATCTTAAAGTATTAATGAAGAAAGTTGAAGAACAGAGAAAGACATTTATCGTCTCATCCTTTACCAATGCGGAGGCTTTTGACCTTGGATATTACATCTATCAAAAAGCTGTCAGAGAAGGAAAGCCTTTTGCCGTTTCCGTTACCAGGAACCGCCAGCGTCTTTTTTATGCTGCGGCGGAGGGGCCGACGACTGAGAATGATAACTGGATTATGAGAAAAGAAAATACGGCTTATTTTTTCCAGAAGAGCAGCTATGAGATTGCTCTTTATATGAAGATCCGGCAGGCAAATATTTTTGACCGGTGCGGTCTTGACAGAAGCCAGTATGTTCAGGCAGGCGGGGCTGTCCCCATCTATGGAAAGGGTTTTGGCATGATTGGTACGGCTACTGTTTCCGGTATGAGCCAGGAGGAGGATCATGCTTTTGTATCCGAGGCTGTGGCAGAGTGGATTGAGAGCCGGGCTGAGTAAATCTGTGCAGGCTATGCAGGAATAAATGTAAGATCATGAGGCCGGCGGAAACCGTCCCGGCAACGGGAGTGACAAAAGCCGGCAGGATTCCGTGTGTTGTAATACAAGGAATCCTGCCGGCTTGGGATGTCTGTTTACCGTGACAGCCTCTTATTTAAAAGGCTCTCCGGATATTTACTTTGTCTTTTTCTCCAGCCAGTCACTCCACTTAACCGTATAACCGGATGCCCGGTTTTCATCCACGTAATCGCAGAACAACTGGGCCATTTCAGATCGTTCAGCATAAATCTTTTGCTTGAAGGCATCATCGTCGTCGCCTTTATAGAGCATATAGTTACCGCCTAGCTTTGCCTGGCGGACCATTATATCCATCCGGTCGACTTCCGGGTTTTTCATTATGTCGTACATGAACATAAAGGAACCGGTCCTTCCTTTCCCGGCCGCACAGTGAAAATGCAGCCAGACCTGGTCCATATCAATGCCCTTTACAAATTCTATGAATTGATCCACTTCTTCCGGCGCAGGCCAGGTAATATCCAGTACCGGGATCCTGAGATAATGGAATCCCTGCTTTTCCACCAGATCTTTCTCGGTCTGATAGGTCTCCACCTGATACTCGACGCCTTCTCCGAAGGGCATAAGGTCTTCCCTTGGGTAGGCAGTCATGGTCTTTCCCACCAGGGATCCGAAACGCTGATCCTGATCATTCTCAATCTCTTCCGCAGAAAGACCGATATTCGACCAGTTGTAAGGACCGCACCAGGAAAAAGAAATGCCGTTCAGCAGGGCATGACTTTCCCGCCGCAGATCAATGATATAAATCTCTTTACCGTCAGAAACCTTACGTAGAGTTTCAGCCAGTTTCATAAATTGCTGCTCGCTGAACTCCGCACTGCCGGAAATATTTAACGTGTCCATCCCGGTTGTGTCAGGGTCCATACCGGTTATTCCATACTTAGAGTCCGGTTCCTCAAACTCATACATTCCTTTCGTGATTATCCGGAACTTGTACAAGTCAGTGTTCCAAACATCCGGGCTATCCCCGTCAATCCGGATAAAAGGCTCAAATCCTTCCTGAACCGGCGCTTCCCCATAGGAAGCCTCCTTAAGGGTCGCCTCTTCCTGGGAAGCAGTCTCATGGGTAGTAGTCTCATTGGCAGCTTTCTTATGGGAACAGGAAGTCAATGTAGTGAAAATGACCAGAATCATAACGAGAAACAGGCAAACTTTTTTCATTCCTAATCTCCTCTTATGCAATATAATAGCAGGAAAAACAAGCCCTGACCGAATGCAGCCCCGTCATTGTTTCCGTCGGCGGTCTTCCATCTTTTTGAGAAATTCTTCCCCATAACCATAGTGCTCCACAACAAAATCAAGATCTTTATCGCCCCTGCCGGACAGGTTAACAAGAATTGATCCTGTCATTCCAGTTCGTGCTTCTTTAATAGCGTAAGCCAGTGCATGTGAACTCTCAATAGCGGGAATGATCCCCTCATGCCTGGACAAAAGGAAGAGGGCTTCAATCGCTTCTTCGTCGTCAATCGTTGTATATTTTACCCGGTCCATATCATGCAGCATGGCATGTTCCGGACCGGCAGCGGGATAGTCAAGGCCGCTGGCATTAGAATAAACAGGAGCAGGCTCTCCATTTTCATCGGCAAGCATGATACTTTTGAAACCATGCATTACGCCCTCGGAGCCATAGGTGATGGAAGCTGCATGATCACCCAGCTTGGGTCCGTGGCCAAGTGGCTCCACGCCCACAAGTTCTACCGAATCTGCTAAAAAAGGTGTGAACATGCCGATGGAATTGGATCCGCCGCCTACACAGGCAGCCACCTGGTCCGGAAGATGACCTGTCTGATCCAGGAACTGCTGACGGGCCTCCTCACCGATGCAGAATTGGAAGTCCCTCACCATCAAGGGGAAGGGATGGGGGCCTGCTGCAGTGCCGATACAGTAGATGGCATCCTTGTACTCCTTGGCATAAGCCATGAATGCAGCGTCAACAGCTTCTTTCAGGGTCTTTAAACCAAAGCTGACCGGGACGACATTTGCACCTAACAACTTCATACGTGTTACATTTGGTGCCTGCTTTGCAATATCAACCTCTCCCATGTAGATGTCACATTCCATACCGAAGTAGGCAGCCGCTGTTGCAAGGGCAACGCCGTGCTGGCCGGCCCCTGTCTCAGCAATAAGCTTTTTCTTGCCCATGAACTTGGCCAGGAGTCCCTCTCCCATGCAGTGGTTCAGCTTATGAGCACCTGTATGGTTTAAATCTTCACGCTTAAGGTAAATCTGTGTGCGCCCCAGAACATTGGAAAGATTCTGGCAATGATAGACGGGTGTAGGCCGGCCCTGGAATTCCTTCCGAATCCGGCGGAGTTCTGCAATAAACTGTGCAGACTGAGCAATGGTATTATAGGCGTCGGCATACTCA
>CADBME010000262.1 GCA_902795715.1 uncultured Lachnospiraceae bacterium
TATCTATTGGGCAACCAGTGCGGGTTTCCAGCTTCTTCAGCAGCTTGTAATCAACAAGATCATGGATAAGGCTGATATCGACGCCATGATCGCCGAGAATATGGAGAAAGCTGCGAAAAGAAAGGCTAAAGGAAAAAAGACTCTTACTGAGAGACTTATGAATCGTACAGACAAAGCCCGGGAAAACCAGAATCAATCATCCCGTCAGTCCGCCAATAACAGAATGTATTCCGATAATCTGAAAAATATTCCTTCACCACAGCTTCAGGGGATGAGGGAAAAAGGATTTGACAGTGAAGATTATTATTCTGTCATTGATTCCATTGATCACAAAAAATTGGGTGAGATCAGCAGATATGCTTATTTTGTCAGTGAGTATGATAAGAAATACAAGAATCTGAAGTCCGGTAATAAACAGTAATTTGGGATCTCTTTATTAGGACAGGATCCGGTAAGGATGGATTTCAGATAAGGGAGGATTATAAAAGTGGAGGTTAAAGAATTTCGTGGCAAAACAGTCAGCGATGCAATTACAGCTGCATCGATTGAACTTGGTATAACCAGTGATAAACTTAAATATGATATCATTGAAAATGGAAGCAGCGGTTTTCTTGGCCTGTTTGGTGCGAAGGATGCAGTGATTCGCATTAACATGGAAAAGTCGATTGAAGAAAAAACAAAAGAGTTCTGCGATGATATGTTTTCTGCCATGAAAGTTGAGACTCATGTCGACATTCAGTTTAACCAGGAAGAGAAAGTAATGGATATTGAACTCTCCGGACCCAATATGGGGGTTCTGATAGGAAAGAGAGGACAGACTCTCGACGCGATCCAGTATCTGATTTCTCTTTTTGTCAATAAAGAAAATGAAGAATATATTCGGGTAAAGGTCGACACAGAGAATTACAGAGAAAGAAGAAAAGCTACTCTTGAGAAGCTGGCAAGGAAGATAGCCAGCTCTGTTAAGAGAAGTCGTCGTCCATTTGCATTTGAGCCTATGAATCCTTATGAGAGAAGGGTTATCCATTCCACACTTCAGAATGATAAGTATGTTATTACCAAGAGTGAAGGAGAGGAGCCCTATCGAAAAGTTGTCGTTATGTTGAAGAAAGATAGAAAGTATCAAAGTCAATAGGCGGCATCCTGGAGAAAATAAGATATTAAGGAAGAAGATTGAAGGATGTTTAAAAATTCCAAATGAATTTTTAAGCATCCTTTTTTCACATTTTCCAGGAACTTATTTAAAAAGATCAGGATAAAAGTATATAATCTGCCTTATCTTTATAAGAATAAGAAAAGCTGACCTTTAACTATATTTGATTAAAGGAAAAACAGGATGGTGGGAAGGACATATTAAATGAATAAGATTAATGAATTTGATACAATCGCATCCATAGCCAGTCCGGTTTCCAATTCGGGAATCGGTATCATAAGAATCAGCGGATCGGAAGCCCTGCCCATAATCCGTAGAATTTTCAGCCCCCATAATGAAAAATGGAAGAAGAGGGACCTGGAAACCTACAGAATATATTATGGTAATATTCTGGAAAATATGGGATGTGAGCAGGAGAAGATTATCGATGAATGTATTATTCTGGTCATGAAGGGTCCTAACAGTTATACCAGAGAAGATGTAGTCGAAATTGATTGCCATGGTGGAGTTGTCGTAATTAAAAGAATACTTGACCTGGTAATAAAACAGGGAGCAAGGATTGCGGAACCTGGTGAATTTACCAAGAGAGCTTTTTTAAATGGAAGGATTGATTTGTCCCAGGCTGAGGCTGTTATGGATCTGATTGAGTCAAAAAATGACATGGCCAGGCAGAACTCCATGGATCAGTTAAAAGGAAGTTTGTCTGAGAGAATAAGATTTCTGCGTGAAAGTATTCTTTATCAGATTGCTTATATTGAATCAGCCCTGGATGATCCGGAGCACTATGATTTGGATGGATTTGGGGAATCACTGAATCAGAAATGCCATGAATGGTCTCAGGAATTGGATAAGCTGATATCATCATATTCCAATGGGAGAATGATATCTGAAGGAATCAGAACATGTATAGTTGGAAAACCAAATGCAGGTAAATCATCTTTTCTGAATGCTCTTTTGGGGGAAGATAGGGCTATCGTGACCGAAATTGCCGGTACCACCCGGGATACATTGGAAGAGTATATTACTATTGATGGGATTACCCTTCATCTGGTGGATACGGCCGGAATAAGAGATACTCAGGATAAGGTGGAATCTATTGGAGTAGAGAGAGCTCTTTTGGAACTGGAAAAGGCAGATCTGGTTCTCTTTCTGATGGATCGGTCCGGAGAGATCAGTGATGAGGATATATCTATCATTGAACAGATCAGAGATAAAAATAAAATTGTTCTTTTAAATAAATCAGATCTCGATGATCAGATTTTATCGATAGACAGGATACGCAGGTATTTTCCGGATGAAGTTCCTATATTATCTATATCAGCAAAGTATAGTGAAGGAATCGGACATTTCCACGAAGAATTGAAAAAGATGATGTTTCATGGCAAAATGGATTTAAATGATGATATAGTCATTACCAATGAGAGGCACAGGTCTCTTCTTGAAATGAGTCTTCATTCGATTCATAATGTCGTTGATAGTATTTATGCTGCCATGCCGGAAGATTTCTATACTATTGATTTGATGGATGCTTATGAGTCTTTGGGAAAGATTCTCGGTGAGTCTGTGGATGATGATCTGGCAAATGAAATCTTCTCCAGGTTCTGTACCGGAAAATAAGAAGAAGTATGAGAATAATTCCATGTTTTCAGAAATTCTGTATAAGGGATAAAGGGATGAACGGAGGTATCTATGAATCCTGTTATAGAAGAATATGACGTAATAGTTGTAGGTGCCGGACATGCCGGCTGCGAAGCAGCTCTGGCTGCAGCAAGAATGGGATGTGAGACAATTCTGTTTACGATCAGCATGAACAGTGTTGCTCTTATGCCGTGTAATCCAAATATCGGCGGCAGTTCCAAAGGCCATCTTGTAAGAGAAGTGGATGCTTTGGGCGGAGAGATGGGAAAAAACATTGATAAAACCTATATTCAGTCCAAAATGCTGAATCGTTCTAAGGGACCGGCTGTTCATTCCTTAAGAGCTCAGGCTGATAAGGATTCCTATTCCCAGACTATGAGATATACGCTCCAAAATACAGATCATCTGACTCTGCGCCAGGCTGAGGTATCTCAACTGATTATTGAAAATAAAGGAAATACAGAAAAGAAAGATATCGAAGGTATAGAAAATAAATCAGAAGAAGTTTCCTCCAATAATAGGAAGAATAAAAAAACTGAAAAAAATATCAGAGTAATTAGAGGAATAAAGACATATTCCGGTGCAACATACTATGCCAAAGCGGTTGTTCTTACTACCGGAACTTATCTGAAAGCCAGATGTCTTTATGGAGATGTTATACAGTATACCGGACCAAATGGACTTCAGCCGGCCAATTATCTCAGTGATTCCATGAGGGAGAATGGTATAGAATTATATCGGTTTAAAACAGGGACTCCGGCCCGTATTGACAAAAGATCTATTAACTTTGATGTGATGGAAGAGCAGTTTGGGGATGAAAAAGTAGTCCCCTTCAGCTTCACCAATCGGGAAGAAGACATAAGAAGAGATCAGATTTCCTGCTGGCTTACCTATACCAATGAAGAAACACACAGAATCATTCGGGAAAATCTTGACAGATCTCCCATCTATGGAGACGCAGGATTAATTGAAGGAACCGGACCAAGATACTGTCCTTCTATAGAAGATAAGGTAGTAAGATTCTCAGATAAAAACAGGCATCAGCTTTTTATTGAGCCTGAAGGAGAATTTACCAATGAGATGTATATAGGCGGGATGAGTTCTTCCATGCCGGAAGACGTCCAATATGCCATGTATCGAAGTGTAAAAGGACTGGAGAATGCAAAAATAATAAGAAATGCTTATGCCATTGAATATGATTGTATAAATCCTAATCAACTAAAGCATTCACTGGAGTGTAAGAATATAAGGGGATTATTTTGTGCAGGTCAGATTAATGGAAGTTCAGGTTATGAGGAGGCAGCAGGCCAGGGAATACTTGCGGGTATTAACGCAGCCAGGCATGTGAAAAAGCAGGAATCAATTATTTTGGATCGATCCCAGGCTTATATAGGCGTATTGATTGATGATCTGGTTACGAAAAAGAATTATGAACCATATCGTATGATGACATCAAGAGCTGAGTACAGGCTTCTGCTCAGACAGGACAATGCAGATATGAGATTGACTCCTATTGGTTACCAGGTTGGACTTATTGATAAAGATAGATATGAAAGATTTCTTTTAAAAAAACAAAGGATTGAAGAAGAAGTAGATCGTCTCAATAAGATAACCATAGGTGGATCAAAGGAAGTTCAGGAAAAATTGATATCAATGGGAACTACTCCTCTTAAAACGTCAGTGACTCTTTCTGAATTGATCAAGCGTCCGGAGTTATCTTATGAAAAGATTCAGGCTTTGGATCCTGACCGTCCGGATCTTCCGGAGGATGTGACCTGGCAGGTTAATATAACTATCAAATATGAAGGTTATATTATTAGACAGATGAGACAGGTAGAGCAATTTAAGAAAATGGAGAAAAAGATTATACCGGAAGAGATTGATTACAATGATATTCAAAATCTTCGAAAGGAAGCAATTCAAAAGCTCAATGATATACGTCCTGTTTCTATCGGACAGGCATCCAGAATATCCGGTGTATCTCCTTCGGATATTTCCGTTCTTTTAGTGTATATAGAACAATATCGGAGAAACCATTTTGAAAATGCGGAGGGATAAATGGAATTTAAAGACCGTCTGAAGTTAAAATCAGAAAAAGAAGGATATACACTGAGTGAAAAACAGATCAGACAGTTTGATATCTTTTATCATATGGTTGTAGAGAACAATAAATTTATGAATCTTACATCCATTACGGAGGAAGATGAATTTATTGACAAACATATTATTGACAGTTTGTCCGGATCTAAAATCCTTTCTTTTGACAACATATCTAAATGTATAGATATAGGAACCGGTGCAGGTTTTCCTGGTATTCCATTAAAAATATTATATCCGGATACGGGATTTGTTCTTCTGGATTCTCTGCGAAAAAGGATAAATTTTATTGAAAAAGTAATCGAAAAAACAGGAATTGATAAGGTTATCGCAATCCACAGCCGGGCTGAAGATGCTGCCAGGGATCCAGTTTACAGAGAACAATTTGATTTGTGTGTATCCAGAGCTGTTGCTTCCCTTCCTGTTCTGATGGAGTATTGTATTCCCTTTGTGAAAAAAAATGGTTATTTTATATCTTATAAATCCAAAAAGGGTTTGGACGAAATTAAAGATTCAGAACACTGTCTGAAAGTACTTGGATCCGAAATTGAGAAGGTTGAAGACTTCTCCATATCCGATATTGCTTCGGAAAGACTTTTAATCATGATAAAGAAAGTGAAGAATACACATCATATTTATCCCAGAAAATCTGGGATTCCATCAAAAAAACCATTATAATTATTATAA
>CADBME010000263.1 GCA_902795715.1 uncultured Lachnospiraceae bacterium
ATCAGGGAACTGGGAAAATATCTTTCTAAAGATTCTTTTATCAGTTTTATTGAGATCGGTGAGTCACAGAAAAAATATATCGATGAGTTTGAAAAAGCTTTTCCCGCGGCATATCTGGTTCTTCCTTCTGATTATGAAAAGCTGGAGGAGTCCGGATACGGTGTATATTTCAGCAGTCTCGGAGACTCCGGAAAGCAAAAAAAAGCCCTGGAGGGGATTGTATATCCGGATTATTGGAAAAAAGGAGTATCCGGCGGAGCATTTTCAGATAAGAAAGACATGAAGGATCTGTTAAATAAAGATCTGGCTGAGATTTTGCAGGAGATCAGAGACGGACATCTTACTTATATCTCAGGAACCTGTCCCGGGGAAAAGGATCAAAAAGGGAACGGATACAGGATGATCAGCCAGACCCTGGGATACTGTATCTATATCAAAAGTATGCAGACCACCGTGAATTTCAGGAAGGATACGGTTTCCCAGAGATTTACATTTATTAATACGGGCGTTGCCCCCTGTTATGCAGACTGGCCTGTGGTCATGATTATTCACAACAGGGATGGAAAAAAGATCTATGAGGGGGAGCTTCCCATGACCTTAAAGGACCTCCTTCCCGGACGGGAGAAGGAGATCGTCGGAGAATTCCCTTATGATAAGAGCCTGAGAAAAGGATATTCTGTAGGGATAAGGATCTGCAATCCTTCAGATAATAATGACTTTATCATACTTTCCCAGAAAGAGACCGGGCCGGATAAAACCGGAGAGCATATTATTTACCGGTTTGAACCGGAAAATCCGAGAGAGAAGGTCAGCATTGCCCAGCCGGACAGTTATCAGAACGCAATGATCAACCTTCTTGCGGACCTCAGTGATTATGCCAAATCAAAGAATCCTGATTTTGCCATGATTACCAATGGCGGATATAAATTGTATATGCCCAAATATAATACCAGCGAGGAGAACCTCCTGAGACTGACCTCTACCATGGATGGTATGCTGGTGGAGTCGCTGTTTTATGGATGGGGAAGCGAGGACAACCGGAAAACACCGGATAAAGTAAGCGCTGAAATGCAGCAGGCGGTGAAGGACGCCCTGAATGCGGATCTGCCTGTTTTCAATATTGAATACTGCAGTAATAACCGGACCCGGAAAACAGCGGCGCAAAAAAGTAAAAAACTTGGTACAGTATGGTTTAGTGCCAGGGATATGGAGCTTACCCGGATTCCGGATCTTCCATATGCCCGGGTTCATGATGAGGATTGCAAAGAGCCGGCAGACGCGGAGAACTTTCTGGCTTTGCTGAACCCGGATTATTATAAATCAAAATCTGCATATCTGAAAGCACTGCGGAACACAAATTATGATATAATATTTATTGATCTGGAATTTGGCGGAAAAAATCTGACAAAGAAAGATATAGACTCTCTCAGAAATAAGAAAGAAGGGGGAAAAAGGCTGGTATGCGCCTACATGAGTATCGGTGAGGCGGAAAACTATCGTGATTACTGGCAGGAAAGCTGGAATAAGAATCCGCCGCCCTGGATCTGTGAAGTCAATGACGAATGGGCAGGAAATTATAAGGTGATGTACTGGACCAAAGCCTGGAGGGATATTCTTTTCGGAAAAGAAGACAGCTATCTTGATCAGATCCTTTCCGCAGGCTTTGACGGAGTATATCTGGATGTAGTTGATGCCTATGAATATTTTGAGGAACAGTAATCAGCGGAAGCAAGAAAAAAGGAGGAAAAGCTTGAGACAGAAAAACATCTTTTTATTCATTACCACCCCACTACTGACCCTGGCTATCCTGGCCGGCCTTGCAGTTTTCACTTCATTTTCAGCTTGTGCGGAAACAAGATATGTAATTGGGACGGGAGCTGCAGGGAGTATTCATTGGACGATGTATAACGATGGGGCTCTCCAGTTTACCGGAAGCGGCGTAATACCGGATTACAACTTTGAAGAAGCACAGGACGAGGGTGCTCCGGAATGGGTGCGTAATCATCATACCCAGATAAGCAGTGTTTACATTGATAACAGGATAACAGGCATTGGAGACGGGGCTTTTCAGGACTGCGGTTTCATTACCTCCGTAACGATTCCTGAATCCGTTACAGAGATAGGAGAGGATGCCTTTTTGTATGTTGATAATGCGGAATTCAAGGTGGTATCGGGTTCCAAGGCGCATGAGTATGCCAAAAATCATGGATACAAAATCACTTTGATACAGAAGGCAGCTTCTGATGAAGATGGAACGCTCTCTTCGAAAACATCTATCATATCCGTCTATAATATTAAGTCAAAAACAGCTCAGCTTAAATGGAAACGCAACAAATCCGTTACAGGTTATCAGATTCAGTATGCGGCATCCGGTGATTTTTCCAATGCAGGCCTGAAATCTGTGGGAAAGAACAAAACTACAACCAGGAGTATCGGAGGACTGAGCAACAATAAGACCTGGTATTTCAGAATCCGTACGTATAAGAAGACTTCCGGTAAACGGCTTTATTCTAAATGGAGTAAAACTGTGAAAAAGAAGATAGTTTCCTCTTCATATGACAGCAAAGTTTATACCTTTACCCACAAAAAACGGTATAAGCATGGGGCTATATGGAGAGCGGCACAGAGACCCCTGATTTCTCACTTCGGGGGGACCGGCTGTTGCGCCTATGCTGCCGATTTCCATGCTTATATGACCGGAAAGAAAAAAGATTTCGGGAAAAAGACCTTTAAGAGTGTCAAGAAGATCAAAGCAGGAGATGTGATCAAGGTATTAAACAAGCAGCACTGGTTTGTTGTCCTATACAGGAAAGGGAATAAACTGACGACGGCAGAGGGCAACTG
>CADBME010000264.1 GCA_902795715.1 uncultured Lachnospiraceae bacterium
AATGAGACTGGCCCAGGAAAGGTATATTGATGTGATGCCAAGCAAGGGCTTTCGCCTTCACAAGATGGAAGCCTCCGACATTGAAGAAACCTATCAGATCCGCAGTGCCCTGGAATCCTACTGCATGAAACAGCTGGCCTCGAATATCTCAACAGAGAGGGGCTATGAGTATTATCACAAACTGGAAGGAAAGGTAAAGAGCCAGAGGGAAATCATGGCCACGACAAAAGATCCCGAGGCCTTCGGACGCAAAGATTATGAATTCCACCGCAGTATCGTCCAGTATGTCGGCAACGAGAGCATGCTGGAGATCTACCGCCGTTTCATGTACCGGATCTTCTGGCTTAATGTCTCCTCCTTCACCCGTAAAGGACGGATGGAGGAAACCGTGGAGGAGCATTCAAATCTTCTCCGCCTGATCGGAGCCGGAAAATCCGACCAGCTCGATCCCGTACTCGACCACCATCTGGAAACGCCCAGAAAAATCAACCTGGAGTTATTGGGGCTCCTGTAACCTGGAAGAAGAAGGTTCAAGGCCGGCTGTTGGGCTTGCAAGGTCAAGCCTGTCCTGCAGGAATTGTTAACTATGAATACGAAAACAAAAAAAGGAAGATCCGACAGCTTCCGCGACAGGCGGAATCCTATGCCGGATCTTCCCTTTTTGATGGTTTTGGAATCAATCAGCCGGAAAAGAGCCGGCTGATATTTCCAGATTCATTTCACCACTGATTATTTATTATCGATTCATTAATCCTCGATCTCAGCGATACATACTACCTGGCTGGAGTCAAGTCCCTTGATGCGAAGAGGAGCGTTGATGAATCTCTTGATCTTAGCTCCCTTGGGAATCTCGGAAAGATGCATGTCTTCTACGCCTGTACAGAACTTACCGGTGTAGTATCCAAGAATATGACGATGGCAATCCGGCGGAAGCTCGCCTTCCGGACAGGATGCGGATGCGGATCCGATTGCCAGGAAGTCCATTCCGATACCCTTGAGGTTGGGGAAGTTCTCGGTCAGATAGTCACCTGCGCTCGGTGCGATGTAGGCTCCTTCATTCTGATATGTGTTCTGATCTGTATCACGATACTGTTCCATACCTGTACGGATCAGTGCAAAGGATACCTTGGAAAGGGTATCTGCGAAGGGCTCAAGGTCTTCTTTGTAGATTCCCTGTGCCGGTCCTTTGGGGATCTCAAGAAGAGCTACTTCTGTATGACAGAAATACTCGATGGGAAGCTCATTGATGCTGATACCGTCTTTTACAAAATGACGGGGAGCGTCCATATGGGTTCCACAGTGATTGGGAACTGAAGAAACAAAACTGCAGAACGGAGTTTCTTCACATACATCTGTGCACTGCTGTGTGGAAACAACAGGCTCGCCCGGCCATGCATATCCATCGGGATCAAGGATGTGAGATAAGAACATAAACATAGTAATACCCTCCTTAATGAAATATATTATATAATTTGCCGGGAAAGGGCTTTTCAGGATACTTTCGCAATCTTGGATCAGCAAAGCATCCACCCCGCCTTCTCCCTTTTGAGCACTAAATCACAGGCAGCTATAAGAAATGCTGCTTTTATTTCCATTTCTATTTGGTCAGAACCTCTACAGCTTCTTTGAGCGTAGCATCGTCGCCTACATTACCCGGGAAGATTACGTAAGGTGTCTGGGGGAATTTGCTCTCAGGACCGGTCTGCCATACAGGAATACCCGGCTTGATCTGGCCCAGAACATTAGCCTTTTTAACAGCCAGTGCCTTGGTTCCGACATCACTGGAGGTAATTCCTCCTTTAGCGATGACAAAGGCCGGTGTTACCGTGAGTCGTCCTACCAGAGACTGTACGGCATCGGAGATTTTTACAGCAAGGCGGAGTTCGTCTTCCTTATCTCCTGTATCCGCTGTGATCAGGGCACGGGTGGTATAGCAGCATACGCTCTTTCCGGCCTTAATACACTTCTCTTCCAGATCCAGGCAGCGCTGTACCTCTGCCTCAAAAGCGGCATCGTCTTTTACCAATGTGGCATCCAGCTCGATAAACTCAATATCGGTAAGCTGCTTGAGAGCCTCCACCTGCTTGGTTGTCTTGTCTGTGTGGGATCCGACGACGATGATACCGCCATTGCTGGTCTCTTTAACAACCATCTGCTCTCTGGTCAGGAGAGGCTGATCTGTCACTCCGCCCATAACCTTGACGATACCGGCTGCCGTACGCATCATGAAAATCTTGCCCTTTGCCATGGCACGATAGAGGGCTACACAGAAGACTTTGATATCGATGTAATCAACCGCATTGATGATAATCTTGTTGAAGTTTTTCACATTCATCAGCTGCTCTTCAATCTTATCATAATCTGTATTGCGGATATCTTCAAGGGAAATGCAGGTTACATCGGCTGCTTTGTATTCACCTTTGGTCTTCTCTTCCACATATTCAGGCATGGTAGCTGCTGTATATCCGAAAGTCTTATCTTTTGCAAATTCAGTCTCATTTGCAGGAACAAGTTCATCCCCGTATTTTACGTAATGAACATTGTTGATTGTAAAACGACCGCCCTCTTTAAAGAAGGGACAGAGGATCTCACCATCAATCTGCGTTCCGGTATTCTTTACATAGTCATCTTTGAGCAGCTGGGTCTCCAGAGGATAATGACCACGCAGGGTTGAATCACTTCTGCTGATAAAGATATACTCCTTGCCGGTCTCCTTGGATACCTCATCGACAACCGCTGCAATCTCCTTGTGGGCTTTGGTTGTCTGCTCAGCAGTAAATCCACGGGAATTGGTCATGATGTAGAAAAGGTTGTTCTCCTCCTCAAATCCCATCATGATGCTGTCCTTATCCCAGTTGGTATACACGGAAATATCATGGACCGTCTGAACACCGGTAGGATCGTCATCCAAAACAACGATCTTCTTATTGTTGGCAGCAATTTCTTTTGCCAGAAGAGCATCTACTGCTGCTTCGTCGACAGGTTTATAGGATGTTAAAATATCTGCACTAATTGCCATCTCAGATTCCTCCTGTATCCATTCCTTTATCTGTGTGAAGTTCCCTAGTCGGCTTTCTTTACTTCAATATCAGCCAGCTTCTCAAAGTACTGAACGATTCCGCCATGGTCATCGCCCATATGTCCGTGGATCTTCAATGCCTGAAGAATCTCATAAAGCTGTGCAGTATAAGGAATCGGAACATCGATGGAATGAGCAGTATTTACTACGTTCATGATGTCCTTATGGTTGATGCGGATAGGTCCGCCCGGCTTAAAGTTTCTCTCGATGATCATGGGGATCTTGGCGTCAAGAACTGCGCTTCCTGCCAGACCGCCCCGGATTGCCTTGTAAACCTTTTCAGGATCTGCTCCGGCTTTCGTAGCCAGCACAAAAGCCTCGGAAACAACGGCGATCGTATTGTTAACAATAACCTGGTTGGCAAGCTTGGTAACCGATCCGCTTCCTGATCCGCCGATCAGAAGAGCACTGTTGCCCATAATGTCGAAATACTCCTGGAAAGCATCAAAGTCTTTCTGGTCACCACCGGCCATGATGGCCAGACTGCCGGCAATCGCTCCCGGCTCTCCACCGGAAACCGGTGCATC
>CADBME010000265.1 GCA_902795715.1 uncultured Lachnospiraceae bacterium
TACCCAAGTGGCTGAAGGGTCCGCACTCGAAATGCGGTAGGTCGGCGATAACCGGCGCGAGGGTTCAAATCCCTCCATCTCCGTTTTGCAAAGGAAAGAGGGTTTGGCGGCAGAACAGGTGTTATGCCGCCATTCTCATATTATCAGTGATTATAGAATCGAGTGAATGAATGAAGAATCTGACCGTAGGGATTCTGGCACATGTTGATGCCGGAAAAACCACTCTGACAGAGGCAATGTTATATAGAAACGGTTCTCTCAGAAAGCTGGGAAGGGTTGACCACAAGGATGCCTTTCTTGATCATTTTGCCCTGGAGAGAAAGAGGGGAATCACCATCTTTTCCAAACAGGCTGTACTGGAGAGGGGAGACTGCCACATTACTCTGGTAGATACTCCGGGCCATACGGATTTTTCCGGTGAGACGGAGCGAACTCTTCAGATTCTGGATTATGCAGTCCTGGTGATCAGCGGGACAGAAGGAGTTCAGGGTCACACCAAGACCCTGTGGAATATGCTTTCTGTCTATGGAGTTCCGGTTATCCTCTTTGTAAATAAGATGGACCGGGAGGAGACTGACCATGGCCGGATCCTTGCCATGCTGAAAGAGCAGCTTTCCGATGCCTGTCTGGATTTCGGACAGTCTGGAGCTGATCCAGGGGAAATGGATCCGGATCTCCTGGAAGATCTTGCCATGACGGATGAAAAAGTTCTGGATTATTACATGGATCAGGGAAAAGTTCCTCAGGCAGAAGTGAGACGACTGGTCAGGGAAAGAAAGGTCTTTCCCTGCTATTTCGGTTCGGCTCTTAAGCTTCAGGGTATTGATGAATTTCTTGATGCCTTTACCGGTCTCATGGAACCGGTTCCTGCCGGCAGGGACTTTGGAGCCAGAGTCTACAAGATCGCCCGGGATGACCGGGGAGAAAGGCTGACATTCCTCAAGGTAACGGGGGGAAGTCTCCGGGTTCGGACCATGCCGGATGGAAAACATAAGATAAATCAGATTCGGATTTATTCAGGATCCGGCTATGAAGCGGTTGGGGAAGTGGATGCAGGGACGGTCTGCGCAGTTACCGGTTTGGAGGATTCTTTTGTAGGTCAGGGTCTGGGTTTTGAGAAAGACCGGAACCGGTCTATGCTGCAGCCGGTACTTCACTATCAGCTTATCCTTCCGGAAGGAAGTGATTCAGCCAGGATGCTTAGACAGCTTCGGGATCTGGAGGAGGAGGAGCCCCTCCTTCATGTGACATGGGATACTGCTTCAGGACAGATTCATGTACAGCTGATGGGTGATGTTCAGATTGAGATATTAAAGGCTATGATCCAAGATCGGTTCGGAGTGGATGTCGAATTCGGGCCGGGCAATATTGTTTATAAAGAAACCCTGGTCGGGCCGGTGATCGGTGTGGGCCATTATGAGCCTCTACGGCATTATGCCGAGGTTCACGTCCGCCTGGATCCTCTTCCCACCGGGTCGGGTATGGAGTATGCTTCCGAGTGCAGCGAAGATGTCCTGGACCGAAACTGGCAGAGGCTGATTCTGACACATTTTCAGGAAAAAGATCATCTGGGCGTCCTCACCGGGTCTCCTCTGACGGATGTGAAAATGACTTTGACTACCGGAAGGGCTCATCTGAAACATACTGAGGGGGGAGATTTCCGACAGGCCACTTACCGGGCCATCCGCCAGGGCCTGATGATGGGAGAGTCCAGACTGCTGGAACCCTGGTATGATTTTCGTCTTGAGGTTCCCGCAGGGGAAACCGGACGGGCTATGACGGATATTCAAAAAAGGTTCGGTTCATTTTCCGGACCGGAGATGGACCAGTTCGGCCAGACAGCCCTTTTAACCGGAAAGGCTCCGGCTGCCACTATGAACGGATACCAGGTTGAAATGCTTTCCTATACAAAAGGACAAGGCAGGCTGACACTTACATTTAGAGGCTACGAACCCTGTCACAATGAGGACGAAGTGGTGGAAGAGATTGGCTATGACTGTGATGGAGACACAGAGAATCCATCTTCTTCGGTTTTTTGTTCCCACGGAGCTGGTTTCCTCGTTCCCTGGGATCAGGTGCCCGACTATATGCATATGAAGGACCAGACTGATTCCCTGCCCATGGAAGAAAGAGAGAGACTGACGGCGGATCCGGTTGCCGGTCATCCCGGCAAAAAGACCCGGTCCGGATCTCAGTCAGGGAGCCCTTCACCTGAAAATGATCCTGCCTTCCGGGCCATCTACGAGCGTGAATTCGGAAAAGGCAGGGCAAAGGATGATCGTTACAGCGGTTTTCGAAGCCGTCGCAGCGATGTCGGCAGCAAGGAAGCGGAAGCCGGCAGCAGTGGCCGGAAGGGCAGATATGCGCAGGCCGGCAGCAATACACGGGACGGCAGCAAGAACCAGAACGATAAAAGGGAGTCGAAACCGGACATAGAGGGCGGAAGGTCCGGCTCCGACAGACAGAAAAAAATCCGGATTCAAAAAAAAGATTACCTTCTTGTAGATGGCTACAATGTCATATTTGCCTGGGATGAACTGAGGGATCTTGCCCAGGAGAATCTGGACGGAGCCAGGATGAAGCTGGCGGAGATATTATCAAACTATCAGGGCTTTATAGGCTGTACTGTCATACTGGTCTTTGATGCCTATAAAGTTAAAGGAGGAAAGGGCGAGGTACAGCGATATCATAATATTTATGTTGTCTATACCAAAGAAGCGGAGACAGCAGATCAGTATATAGAAAAGACAACCCACGAAATCGGGCGCAAACACAATGTCACCGTGGCTACATCGGATGGAGTAGAGCAGGTAATCGTCATGGGACAGGGGGCCAGACGGATGTCGTCCAGGGATCTCCATGACGAGATCGAGCGGATCGAGACGGAGATCCGAAAGATGACGGAAGAGAAAAGGCTCAGTCATAATTACCTGTTTGACCAGATGGATGAAGATATGGCAAAATGGATAGAGAAGGTTCGTTTGGGCCAATCGGTTTTCAAGTGATATTCTATACGGCTCATAAACGGAGCATGAAAAAAAGGAGGATCCTTATGGCAGATATTATTCAGGAAACAGAAAGATACGAAAAGAAAATGAAAAATGCGGAAACCATGACTGACTTGCTTCTGGCCATGTCGGCATGGCAGACATTCGCTGATTCCAGAGGACTTAGCGATGAACAGAGAGCTCCGGTTGACCGTGCATATATTGAAGCTGAAGGAAGATTGATCCAAACAGTCAGCAAGACACCCTGGTAAAGGGAAACAGTGGTAAACACGGGAAAGTGCAGGACGAGTGCCCCATAGGATAGACTTGGGAACAGCTGAAGAAGATGAAAAAGCCCCGGGCAGGATTGCAAGTTGCAAGACCTGGCCGGGGCAGTTTTTTTTACTGAGGAGATCCGGAAAGAATCCAGGGAGCTGGCTTTGCCTCGAAAACTCCCTTATTATTTAACTTGGACATGGAAATCTGAATAACTTCTTCCTGCTCAATATTGTATTTTTTGAAAATACGAAGTATGTCAGACAGGATGTTGAGCTCCAGGGTATAGACCACGAACTTCATTTTGGGATTGAGCTTAAGCAGATTACGGACTTCTTCTTCAAAGAGTTTGGTTGCTACAATAAAAGACAGGGAAGGGATGGGCAGTCCCTTCATGGATTCTTTTGTCGTGTCATTGACTATGCTTACATTGTGAAGTCCGAACTTTGTCACATTTTCTTCCATGGAATACCGGTCATGGGTGTTGTACTCCACGGCGATAATGTGACCGTCATTTGCAATCACTGCGGATTCTACGGCAATGCTTTCGCCGCTGATGATACAGATGGTGTCCTGGTCATCCAGATGGAGCTTGTTGATAATAATGGAGCGAATCTCACTGGCCACATAACGTACAGAACCCTGGGAGAAGTTGGCGTTCTGGATGCCTCGCTGATAGGAGCGGGAAGCGTTGGTATTGACGATCAGCATGACAGAGGGCTCAGTGATCTCCCGGTCGATCATATCGGATACTTTTGCGATATTGACATTTCCTTTAGGTTCCAATCCGGTCTTAAACCAGATGTCGCAATTTCCGAGACCGCTTTCCCATAAATTGAAGAAAAAGCCCGGATGCCCATCATCTATGAATACAAGGACCCGCTTGTGAGACTCGATGGCCGGTATCAGATTCTTTTTCTTTTTACTGATGTCGATCAGTTTGATTTTCTCTATATCCATACCTGTAATCCGGGTGAAATAATCCAGCCAGGAAAGCATCTGATTGTTTGTGAATGAAGATTTGACCTGATTCATACTATCCCTCCTTATTAAAAACAAATATGTAAGATAAGAAAACATTCTATTCTGTTTTTAATCATAAATCTGTTTTTATTATAAAAGATTAGAGGATAAAAGGCAAGAATTCTGTAAGACCTGCTTAGCCGATTGCGGTTTAAAACCTTGAATTTTAGTAGGAATAATAGTACAATAGTTGTGTGTTCACGTAATCTGTAATTGTGCAAACTGTAATCATAGAAAAGAGTTGGGTCAGAAGGGAAGGTTCTGCAATCTATGAAAGTATCAACAAAAGGCCGATATGCTTTAAGACTGATGATTGATATAGCGGAGTATGGAAAAGGCGGGAACCCGGTTCGACTGAAGGATGTGGCAGCAAGACAGAAACTTTCCGGTAAGTATCTGGAGCAGATTATAGCCGTTTTAAATAAAGCCGGTTATGTCCGCAGTATTCGCGGTCCCCAGGGAGGATATCTGCTCTCGAGAAAGCCTTCTGAATATACTGCGGGGATGATTCTCAGACTTACTGAAGGAAGTCTGGCTCCCATTTCCTGTCTTGAGGATGGCACTGCCTGCGACATGATGGACGATTGTGCCACCATCAAGCTTTGGCGTCTTTTAAATGATGCCATTAATAATGTGGTGGATTCGGTTACCCTCGAGGATCTGATTGAGTGGCATCGGCCGGCAGCCGGTGATGACTATGTAATTTAAATGTAATTTGACATTTCCTTCTTTATAGGTTAAAGTGCTTTTAAGATACAGATAAAGCATACAGTTTATTTCATGTTCCTAATCTTTTCTTTCCATTTTTCTGCAGGAGAGATAAGGGAACAGCAATTCATTTGGGAGTGAAGGAAGCTTGAATATGTCATCTTGGAAGGAAACGGCACAAAAGTATCAGTATCCGATTTTTGTAATCTACTATACTTTGTATATGCTATCCTTTGGTTTAGTGGAAAAATTACAGCCTGACAGTCTTTATATTATTCATTGTCCGATTGATCAGTATATTCCTTTTCTGGAATACTTTGTGGTTCCTTATCTTGGATGGTTCCTTTATATTGGCGGGATCGTTTTCTGGCTTTTCCTCTTTGATCGGGAGAACATGTGTCGCCTTCTCTGGTGTGGAATGATAGGCATGACAATATTTGTCGTGATTTCTGTTTTTCTGCCTAACGGGCTGGATCTCCGTCCGGAAGTCTTTCCCCGGGACAATGTCTTCACCCGTCTTACGGCCTTTGTGTACCGAATCGATACATCGACCAATGTTTTTCCCAGTATTCATGTGAATAATTCAATCTGTGCATGCACCGCGCTGGTCACTTCCAAAAAGCTTCGTGATAATAAGGGCATTCAGATCTTTGCAACGGTTTTTGCCATGCTTATTATTCTGTCGACCATGTTTTTGAAGCAGCACTCTGTGGTCGATGTAACAGCCGGTATGTTGACGGGAATGGTCAGCTGTGAGGTTTTTTTCGGCGACCATCTGAGGGAATTCAGAGACCGGATTAACTGTTTTTTATTTGAAATTAAAAAAGCCCTGTATTGATTTTTGTGGAGTAACAAGATGCGCAAAATCATTTTTATAGGAAGAAGTGAATCCGGGAAAACAACCCTGACCCAGGCCATGAAAGGGAAAAAGATTGTCTATCATAAGACCCAGTATATTAATCACTACGATGTGATTATCGACACTCCGGGGGAATACGCGGAGACCAAGGAATTGGGTGGAGCTCTTGCCGTATACAGTGCGGAAGCGGATGTGGTCGGCCTGCTCATGAGCGCGACGGAACCCTTTTCTCTTTATCCGCCCAACATTACTGCAGTTTCAAACCGTGAGGTTGTGGGAATAGTGACCAAATGTGACCACTGGGCAGGAGATCCGGAACAGGCTGCGGCATGGCTGCGTCTTGCCGGGTGCGAAAAGATTTTTATGACAAGCTCTTTTACCGGACAAGGGATTGCCGAAATCATATCCTACCTGAAGGAAGACCATGAGAAGCTTCCCTGGGAACAGGTGAAAGCCCAGTATGACAAGTTGGGTTATGGCAAGGGATCCGGTTCGGATGAGATGAATATAAATGGTGTACGAGTTTGATTGTCCTGATGCAGCTGGCTTGTGGTTACAGCAAGACAGCTGTTTTTCAATGTCAGCAAGCCGATTCGAATTCTGTGCCCGGGCTTTCGAGTGAGTCCGGAAAAAAGATAACTGGTTGATAATAAAAGGAGGGAGATTTATTATGGAAAGAATAGAAAATGTTTTTGTCAATACCCACCCATTAATTCAGCATAAAATATCTATTCTAAGAAATGCCAGGACAGGAACTCAGACATTCCGAAGA
>CADBME010000266.1 GCA_902795715.1 uncultured Lachnospiraceae bacterium
GTTCGAGTCCCGTCGCCTCGATTGAAAGGTATCGTCGGAAGACGGTACCTTTTTTTTTCGAATCCTTTTCTACCTGGGAACTTCCCTATCTTTTTTATACTATATTCATATGGATGTCCTGTAAAATATTCATATGAAATATTGGCTGGGACTTGATTAATACATGGGTTAAATACATAATTAAATATGAAGAAGATAAAGGATTACTTAAAAGATTAGAGAGGGCTAAGAGATGAGAAAAATACTGATCGTTATTGATATGCAGAATGATTTTATTGATGCGGCCTTGGGGACAAAGGAAGCCGTTTCCATTGTGGAGGCTGTGAAAGATAAGATTCGGTCTTATTCTCCGGCGGATGTGATTGCGACCATGGATACTCACGGGGAGGATTACATGGACAGCCAGGAGGGAAAGTATCTTCCGGTGCCTCATTGCATCAAAGGTTCCCGGGGCTGGCAGATTCGTCCGGATATCGCTGTCCTTCTGGAAGGGGCAAAAATATATGAGAAGCCCACATTCGGAAGCGTGGCCCTGGCGGATGATCTGAAGAAATTATCCGAAAATGAAGATATAGAACTGGAACTGGTTGGTTTGTGCACGGATATCTGTGTGGTCTCCAATGCTCTTTTATTAAAAGCCTCCATGCCGGAAGTGAAGATCTCTGTAGATGCAGCTTGCTGCGCAGGGGTGACTCCTGAAAAGCATCTGGCAGCTCTTGAGACTATGCGGTCCTGCCAGATTCAGGTTTATAACGACTGATTCCGGCAATCGATTTTTGCTTTTGGAGGAATATTTTTATGAGGTTAATCGATAGTTTTCCGACAAGAAAGATCGGTGATATTGAATATGGTGTGGGCAGAGTGCTTCCTTTCGGAGCTGTTATTTTGGATGGCGGTGTGAATTTCAGTGTATTTTCAAAAGAAGCTTCCACATGCACTCTGGTCCTCTATCATCATGGTGCCAGGGATCCTTTTATTGAGATTCCATTTCCTGATGAGTTTCGTATCGGCAATGTCTATACCATGATGGTCTTTGGCATCAATCCCGATACCACGGAGTATGGCTATCGGTTTGAAGGGGAATATCGGCCGGAGAAAGGGCTTTTGTTTGATTCTTCCAGGGTTCTGCTGGATCCTTATGCAAAGTCGGTTTCGGGCCGGTCAGTCTGGGGCCGGGTCCCGGATCTGACGGATCCTTTTCCTCATCGGGGCCAGTTTGTCCGGGAGGATTTCGACTGGGAAGGGGATAAGCCCCTGGAGCTGGCGCCCAAGGATCTGGTGATCTATGAGATGCATGTCCGGTCTTTTACCCGGCATGATTCCAGCGGAGTCAAATATAAGGGGACTTTTGCCGGGATTATTGAGAAGATTCCCTACCTGAAAGAGCTGGGGGTTAACTGCATTGAGTTGATGCCGGTTTTTGAGTTCGATGAGTTTGAATATTCCAGAGAGAAGGATGGGAAAAGACTCCTGAACTACTGGGGATATTCTACGGTTTGCTTTTTTGCCCCTAAAGCGGGATATGCAGCTTCAGCTCCCTTTGGCATGGAGACTGATGAATTAAAAAATATGATAAAACACCTCCACAGGAATGGGATTGAGGTGATCCTTGACGTAGTTTTCAATCACACGGCTGAAGGGGACGAGAAAGGGCCATTTATCTCTTATAAGGGAATCGATAACCGGACTTACTACCTCCTGACCCCGGATGGAAAATACTATAATTTCAGTGGCTGCGGCAACACCATGAATTGCAATGACCCGGTGGTTCGAAATGTCATACTGGATTGCCTCCGCTATTGGGCAGCTTCCTATCATGTGGACGGTTTCCGCTTTGACCTGGCCTCCATCCTGTCCCGGGATGAGGACGGAACACCCATGATGGACCCTCCCCTCCTTGACATGATCGCCCACGACGCCATTTTAGGAAGCACGGTCCTGATTGCCGAAGCCTGGGACGCCGGCGGTCTCTACCAGGTCGGAACCTTCCCTTCCTTTAACCGCTGGTCGGAATGGAATGGAAAATACCGGGATTGCATCCGCAGATTTATCAAGGGAGATGGAAGCTGTGCCCCGGAATTATACCATCGCATATCCGGATCAGACGATCTCTACTATGAGAGAGGATCCGCTGCCTCGGTGAACTTTGTGACCTGTCATGACGGATTTACCCTCAAGGACCTGGTTTCTTATAACTTTAAGCATAACGAAGACAATGGAGAGGACAACAGAGACGGGATGGATGCCAACGACAGCTGGAACTGCGGCCTGGAAGGGGAAACTGACGATCCGGAGATTCAGGCCCTCCGTTACCGGCAGATGAAAAACATGCTCACCCTTTTATTTACAAGCAGGGGAATCCCCATGATCCTCTCCGGAGATGAATTTGCCAATAGTCAATTCGGAAATAATAACGCCTACTGTCAGGATAACGAAATATCATGGCTGGACTGGTCAGCCCTCGACAAAGAGGAAAACAGGGATCTCCATGATTATATAAAAAACCTGATAGCCTTTCGCAAGGCCCACCCTGTACTCCGGGCCACGGATTACCACTTCAGCCACAACAGTACCGGCTATCCCACCCTGTCATTTCATGGCATGACCCCCCTGGATCCCGGACCGAAACGCCCACACCCTGACCCTGGCCTATATGTACACAGAAGAAGGCTCAGACCGGGAAAGTACAGGACAGACCTGCTTTATCTACATAGCAGTTAACGCCCACTGGGAGGACCACACCTTCACCCTGCCCATCATACCGGCCCATATGAACTGGTATCTGGCATTTGACACGGAAGGCTTCAGCTGTCCTCCCGGCCTGGAAAAACCGGCAAAAGACACGGAAAGCCTGGCGGTCCCCGCAAGAACCATAAAAGTATTGGTTGCCAGATAAGTGGGACAATGGGGACGTTTCATATTGTCCCACTTTGGCAAAAATTTTACAAAGTGGGACAATATGAAACGTCCCCATTGTCCCACTCTATGGTATTATGTTAAAATAATAATATCTGTTTACACCATGGATTATGACCTGGAGGAGAAGGTAAATATGTTTGTCGTTACGAAAGATAATATAGTTCAGTATATGAAAGAGCATCTGAAGGGTTTTGATGATAGTGAGCCGGTTTCGGTTTCAGTCATGGGAGAGGATCCGGATGCGGATGAAGGTGAGGCCGATGGCCACATTAATTATGTATTTAAAGTGATCAGCCCCGGGGGAAGTTATGTCTTGAAGCAGGGCCTGTCCGATCCCAGGAATCTTCATTCCAGGACTTCGGTTGCCTCTTACCGGAATGAGGCAGAGGCGGATACTATGATGATTCTCCATTCGATTGTTCCGGAATATGTTCCTAAAATCCTTTTCCAGGACAAGGAAAATCATATTTTTATTATGGAGTTTATCGAGAACCTGAAGGCGGTTCGTTTCCAGCTGATTCGGGAGAATCAGATTCCGGATCTGGGACTGGAAGTGGGGGATTTCCTGGCCAGGTCTTCTTTCTACACTTCGGAGCTCTATCTTGAGAGGGCCAGATTCCGCAGACTGCAGTCCCAGTTTGAGAACACGGAACTCCGCCGGATCATGGAGGATGGTATTTTCCTGAACCGGTTCGGGGCGGATCTTGACCGGCAGGCTTACCATCAGTGGGAGCGGTTTCGTCAGATTACGGATGATCCGGCCTGCCAGACCAACCGTCTTTCCCTGCGGCGGACTTTTATGACCCATTCTGACTGCCTGATTCACGCGGATTTTCATACTTCCAATGTCTTCCTGTCGGACAAGGGCCTGAAAATGCTTGACTTTGAATTTTCTTTTATGGGGCCTTTCGGCTATGATATGGGTTATTTTACAGGAAGTCTGATTGCTGCTTACTGTGCAGCCTGCTTCAAAAATTATCCTTCAGAAGCGGAAAGACAGCAGTGCAAGGCATATCTTCTGTCTACCATAAAAATGCTTTTTGAAAGCTATAATCATACTTTTATCCGCTGCTGGAATGACGATGCTAAGCCGGAGTACAGGGGACAGACCGGTTTCCAGGAAATCCTTCTTCGGGAGATGCTGCAGGATTCCGTGGGCTATTCTGCTATAACCAACTGGTGCCGGACTACGGATATCTGGGGCTTGCCGGAATACCGGGCAATCGAAGTCGAAGAAGCCAGAAAGTATGCCATGGCCATGGCAGTCCTCATGGATCATGAACTGATTCTCCACAGAAAGAACTTCGAATGCGTCGATGATTTCATCGATGAAATCATTCATTTTGAAAACACCTACATGCCCCTTCTCATGATGAAATAACAGCCCCTTGCATATAATGCATATTAATATACATATATTGATGTATAATCCGATTTCAAAATCGGTTTCCTGTCGGAGTAAATAATTATGAAAAACAAGTTGAAAGGAATTACAAAAAAGAGATGGTTTGCCTATACGGTGGCGGTCTGCTCTGGCGTGACCTTATATATGGTCCTGTCAAAGGCTCACATTCTCCTGGGATGGTTCAGCGATCTTTTGAAGTTTTTTAACGTGGTGATTATCGGGTTGGTAATCGCCTATCTACTGAACCCTCTCGTGGATTTTTTTAATCGTCAGATACAGAAGAAACTGATGAAAAATGAAACAATAAGCTATGCTTTGTCTGTGATTCTTGCAGTCCTTGCCATTCTTCTTGTTATTACCATCGCTTTTGTTGCTATTATTCCCTATGTAATCAACAACTTTGTGACTCTGGGATTGAATTCAAATAACTATTACCAGCTTCTTGATAAGGCCCTGGAGGTCATCGATGAGATTACCGGCAAGGCAGGCATCAATATTGACGATGTCCTTGCTTCCATAAGTGCGACTCTCAACAAGAATGCAAGCCTGGTGCCTAACGGGCTTAAAGCAGCCTGGGAAACTTCCGTAAGTGTAGGAACCGGCATGATAAATGGTGTGATCGGTTTTGTTATCGCTATTTATTTTATGCTGGATAAGAGAAGATTTACATCGGCTGTTGACCGACTGAGAAGGGCCGTTTTGCCGGAACGGATCTACCGGAGAAATACCAGCTTCTGGCTGCACTGCAATCAGGTTTTTATCAAATATATCGGCTGCAGCCTTGTGGATGCCCTGATTATCGGTATCGCCAACATGTGCTTTATGTTCCTGATGCGCATGCCATTTATAGCATTGATTTCCGTTGTGGTAGCGGTGACCAATATCCTTCCTACGGTAGGCCCATTGATCGGAGGTGTCATCGGCGCTCTGATCCTGGTGGTTTACAAGCCCAGCATGGCTCTTTGGTTTATCCTTTTTACCATGGTCCTGCAAACTATCGATGGCTATGTA
>CADBME010000267.1 GCA_902795715.1 uncultured Lachnospiraceae bacterium
CAGATGACATGAATCTTTACGAGCAGCAGTCTTCCTATAATCCGAACATGCCTGTTCGTATGATGCAGTATGCAGGAAATCTGTATGAGAAGTATATGAAAGAAAATGGACTGAACAAGTATGGAAGTGAGCTGTTAATGCTTCCGGTTCCGAAGCTGATAGTATTTTACAATGGCGTGAGGGACACAGAGGAAGAGACGATCCTGAAACTGAGCGATTCCTTTCCGGAGGGAGCAAAGCCTGATATTGAGGTCAGTGTCCGTATGATCAATATCAATTATGGGAAAAACAAGGATCTGCTCGATGCTTGTGAACCCTTGAAAGAATATTCGTGGCTGATGCAGGAGATACGAAATAACCGGAAAACCATGGAAATCGAAGATGCTGTAGACAGAGTATAATGAAGCCGAGGCGAGGAAACTGTTTAAAGAAGATGGCAGAAAAGAAGGCATTGACCAGAACAGAGTTGAAAGTATTAAGAATATTATGGATGGCTTGAAGTACACAGCTCAGCAGGCCATGGATCTTTTAAAGATTCCTGTGGATGATCGGTCAAAGTATCTGGCAAAGCTATAAGAAAAGCTTATGTATCCCGACAATAGATTCTAATAAGGTTGTTTCCTAAAGGTGATAACCGTAGAATTGTAAAGCCATGGATTAACTTATGCTTTTTACGATCGTTTCTCCGACCGGTGGTATGCCGATGCCGGTGGCCGGTGGCATACCTCAGATAATCAAATCTCGTGTGTCGTTTCCGTGATTTGCACCATGATGTGATGTGCTCAGTTCAAAAGAAAACGAGCCGCAGAGAGCGGAGAAAGAGAGGATAATTAAAATGATGAATAGAGCTGAACTTAAGATGGAAGAACTGGTAATGGTTAATGGCGGAAGTGAAGGTGAATTTGTAAAGACCGTAAAACTCATGTGGGGTTGGCTTACCGGTGATCCGGAAGCCAAAGTAACTGTGCGACTCATAAAACAAATTAATGAACAAAATAATAATAATTATAATAAAGGTACAGTCGTTAACCATAGTGCTTCATAATCATACAGAGAACCATAAAAACTAAAACCCGCAGGATAAACCTGCGGGCTTTTTATTGCCTGAGTTTTCAAGGTTCAACACACTTTTTCAGTGTAGGAAGTTTTATTTACAGTCTCCTCGTGTAAACGTGGTAGTAAATCACAATTCTCACCCCAGTAAACCACAACTCTCACCCACAAGAGAAGAACTTTAATCCTGCTGCTCTGGGTTTCCTTCAGAAAAAGCCTTTTTGTTTATTCTATATTGAGTTTCTCCGATAGTCAATCTCTTCTCGGACAGAAGGAGGGAGGTGTGCTGTACTCCAGACATAAAACAATAGAACCGTATTGAAATGCTCTGTATTGCCCGGTATAATTGAGAAAAAAATGTGACTATTCAGCACCGCAAGCCATGGATGATGAATAATTACAAAAATCAGGGAGGTGCATGACAATGAAGAAATGGATGATGGCGGGGATGCTTTGTATGATGATTTCAGTACCAACATTTGCTGAGAAAGATTTTGCTTTATGGGCTCCCTTTTCCGAGGAGTCTGAGGTCCATACTGACGGAGAATATGAATATGTGATATTGGCTGACGATTCCGTTGAGATCATAAAATATATTGATCAAGGTGTGGAAGAATTGACCGTACCGGAAGAAATTGATGATCATGAGATATACAGCATCGGAGAAAAAGCATTTTGTGATTGTAAAAGTCTGCGTAGCATCACTCTGCCGGAAGGAGTGACGTTCATCAAGGATAATGCTTTTGAGGGTTGTGAAAACCTGAGCAGCGTTGTACTGTCAGAAGGATTGGCACACATCGAAGAATTTGCATTTTGGGGTTGTGAAAGCCTGAGCAGTATTAATTTCCCGGAAGGATTGACAAAAATCGGAAATTGGGCATTTATTGATTGCGATAATCTGAGCAGTGTTACATTGCCGGTAAGTATCAATACTCTGGGCTCGAATCCTTTTGCACGATGTGACAATATCCATTTTGATGTTTCAACGGATCATCCTTATCTTGAAGTGATAGATGGTGTGTTGTTCAGTAAGCCAGATAAAAAATTGATCTGCTGTCCGGACAGGCAAGCGTATATAGTACCGGATGGAATAGAGAATATCGGAGATAATGCATTTGATAGTTGTGAAAGCCTGACCAGCGTCACGCTGCCGGAAGAGGTGGCAAGCATTGGGAATTTTGCATTTTTGGGCTGCATAAACCTGAGCAGTATCACGCTGCCGGAAGGATTGACAAGTATCGGGGATTTTGCATTCCGTGATTGTAAAAGCTTGAGCAGCATCACACTGCCGGAAGGGCTGACAAGCATCTGGAATTATCCTTTTGATGGCTGTGACAATTTAGCGATTTTTGTCGTTCAGGACAGTTATGCACATCAATATTGCATAGATCATGGACTTTCTTATAAGTATACAGATTCTTTGGATTGACTGAGTGATGAAACAGGCCCAGACACAATTCTATCAAACGGCTGCAGGAGGTTCTTCGACGAATGAATGATTATTTGCGCGAAAGCCTGAG
>CADBME010000268.1 GCA_902795715.1 uncultured Lachnospiraceae bacterium
GGCTAAGAACACATGTGGTACCGGTACATTCATGCTTATGAATATCGGTAAAGAGAAGAAGTTATCCGAGAATGGTCTTGTTACAACAATCGCATGGGGCGTTGACAACAAGGTTGAGTACGCATTCGAAGGTTCTGTATTCGTAGCTGGTGCTGCTATTCAGTGGCTCCGTGACGAAGTTAAGATCGTTGATGCAGCTCCCGATTCCGAGTTCTTCTGTAACAAGGTTCCGGATACAAACGGCTGCTACGTAGTACCTGCTTTCACAGGTCTTGGAGCTCCTCACTGGGATCAGTATGCTCGTGGATGTATCGTAGGTCTTACACGTGGATGTAACAAAGCTCACATCATTCGTGCAACAGTTGAGTCCCTGGCATATCAGACATATGATATTCTTGAGGCTATGCAGGCTGACGCAGGCGTTAAGCTGGCAGCTCTTAAAGTTGACGGCGGCGCTTGTAAGAACGACTTCTTGATGCAGTTCCAGGCTGACATCATTGATGCTCCTGTTCTTCGTCCCCAGTGTGTTGAGACAACAGCTATGGGTGCTGCTTACTTAGCAGGTCTGGCAGTTGGATACTGGAACAGCAAAGACGATGTTATCGCAAACTGGGCTATCGACAAAGAGTTCAAGCCTGAGATGGATGCTGATACACGTGCTAAGCTGCTCAAGGGCTGGAAGAAAGCTGTTAAGCTTTCCTACGGATGGGCTAAAGAAGACTAATTGGCAGTCTTGCCAAACTATCTCACAAAATAGTGGGAAATGCGGTCGGATGACCGCCTGATATGATGAGAAAAAGGGTCGCGCGTTTCCGAAAGAGGAGGCGTGCGGCCTTTTGGATATTAAAAAGCTGTCGGGAATGATGAGATGGAAAAGGCCGGAAGGTAAGGAGAAAGAAGATGAGAGAAAAAGTCAGGGTTACATTTATTAGTCATAGCGGTTTCCTTGTTGAAACGGAAAAAAGCTATCTTCTCTTTGACTACTGGAAGGGCGATATTCCCCAGCTGGATTCCCGAAAAACATTGTATGTTTTTGCTTCCCATTTCCACCATGACCATTATACCAAAGACATTTTTAAACTGGAAAAACTGTGTCGTAAAGCATTTTACATTATGTCGGATGATATTCGGACCTGCAGCAGCTACTGGAAACAGGTTTCCAATTTTCGTTTTGTGAATCCCGGAGATGTCAAGCAGGTTGAGAACTGCCATATCACTGCCTACGATTCCACAGATGAAGGGGTAGCCTTCCTGGTTGAGATTGACGGATGTGTCTTTTTCCATGCCGGCGACCTTCATTGGTGGGACTGGCCCGGAGAACCGGAAGAAGAGAACGAGATGATGAAGAAAAGATACTGTGCCGAGATCGATCGCCTGAAAGGAAAGAAAATAGATATCTCCTTTGTGGTGGTTGATCCGAGACAGGAAGAGTCCGGCGGTCTGGGTATGGATTATTTCGTGGAAAATATCGATTCAGAATATGTTTTTCCCATGCATTTCTGGGAAGACTATACATATGTCAGGGATTATTTTAACAAGAGCAGACATCTCTTCAAAAGAAGCCAGTTTATGTACATTAGTAAACCGGGTCAGACTTTTGACATATAAGGAAAAGGAAAGGAGCTATGCTGCATGGTTCGAGCAGAAGTAACAGTAGGAAACAGAGAAGGTATCCATCTGGGACCGGCCAATAAGATTGTGAATGTTGCCGACCATTTTCGATCCTCCATTCATCTGAAGACCGAATATATGGACATCAATGCCAAGAGTATCATCAATCTGGTCAGCGGGACTTTCCGTTACGGGGATACCCTGCTCTGTGTATGTGACGGGCCGGATGAGAAAGAGGCCCTGGCAGCGATGAAGGAAATCATTTCTGCGGATCTGGAGGACTGATTTCCAGAGCAGAGCCTGCAGACAGTCTGCTTCTTATCGGTTTTCCCTGGAACGAAGATAGTCTTCGAGCCCTTTCTTTCGCAGCGTGCATGCCGGACAGTGCCCACATCCATCTCCTGTGATTCCCTTATAACAGGTAAGAGTTTCTTCTCTTATGATATCCATTACCTGGAGCTCATCTGCAAGAGCCCAGGTTTCTTTTTTGTCCCGCCACATCAGTGGTGTGATGATATCAAAATTATAGTCCATGGCCAGATTCAGCGTCACATTCAAAGATTTTATAAAGACATCCCTGCAATCCGGATAGCCTGAGAAATCACTTTGGGAGACTCCTGTAATCAGATCGCTTATTCCATGATTCTTGGCAAAGACTGCCGCAAAGGATAAAAAGAGGTGGTTTCTTCCGTCAACAAAAGTGTTGGGAGGGCCGTCCTCAGGTGCAGTTTCATCAACATCAATATCCGGACGGGTTAGAGAATTGGGGGCCAGCTGGCCCAGGAGACCAAGGTCCATGATATGATGCTCTATCTGGTATTTGCGGCAGATGGCTGCCGCACATTCCAGCTCTTTTTTATGACGCTGACCGTAGTCAAAAGATAGGGCAATCAGCTTTTTGTATCTCTTTTTAGCCCAGAAGAGACAGGTCGTACTGTCCTGTCCTCCGCTGAAAATAAGAACGGCCGCTTCTTTATTTTTTAATTCTTGCATAAATATTGCTCCATAATAAAATGATATCAGGGTCAAAAAGTCAATTTTTATTGTAACATCAAAAAGCTGTATCCCGGAAAAGTAACTTACTGATTGAGCATAAGGAAAAAGCGGCTGCGCATTTCCGGATCCTTATCAAAACAACCACTGAAAGTGGTGGTGACGGTCTGCGCAGAACCCTTTCGGATACCCCGGGCAGCCATACAGCTGTGGGTACCCCGAATCAGGACCGCCACATCTTCTGTACCTGCCGCTTTACGGATGATCTCTGAAATATCAGAGCCCAGCCGTTCCTGAAGCTGAAGCCTGCGGGCTGCCATATCGCATATTCTGGCCAGCTTGGACAGGCCCAGGACTTTTTTGTCGGGAATATAGGCAACCGAAGCCCTCATATCATACATAAGAGCCAGATGGTGCTCGCAGTAGCTGAAAATCTCGATATCTTTTACCAGCACCATATCCTTTTTGCCTTCTTTGAGAGATAAACCCTCTTCAAAGGATTTGGAAAACATGGAGGCAATCTCATCATTGGAATAGTTCATTCCTTCAAAGACTTCCTCATACATGCGGGCTACCCGATCCGGAGTTTCCCTAAGCCCTTCCCGGTCCGGATCATCACCAAGGGCAACCAGTATGCCCCGGATATGTTTTCTGATGGCATCTTTATCTATGGCCATATTATCACTTCCCCTTTTCTTCAGACGCCGCGCATGTCCGGCGGCCAGATGAATTTATGCAGCTGCAGCTGCAGTCTGGCAGAATTCCACTTGCATTCTGTCATGTATTCTACAATATCTTTTGGGTCAATTCTCCCGAAGACCGGACTGAGAATGATGGAACATTGTTTGTCCAGATCAAAAGAATCGGAGATTTCTCTTGCCCTCTCAAGATCACCAAAGTCACTTACGACAAATTTTACACAATCTCCGGGACCAAGATTTCGGAAATTCTCCTCCAGCATAAAGGATTCCATTCCGCTTCCCGGACATTTGTAATCCAGTGTAAAAGCAGGCCGGGGCCGAAGATTGAGATAGGGAAGAATGGAAACACTTCCATTGCTTTCGATCTCTACAAGAATCCCATGCCCGGCCAGGAGGGAAATCAGCCTTTCGATTCCTTCCTCTATCAGGGGCTCTCCTCCGGTCAGGGTCACTCTCTTCACCTGATCCTCCATCACCCTGTCAAGGATCTGGCCGGCTGTCATCCGGGTGACCGGGCAATCCGGCCTGCAGGCCCACTCTGTATCGCAATAACTGCATCGGAGATTACATCCCCTGAGCCGGATAAAAGCCGAGAGATAACCACTGCTCAGTCCTTCACCGTTAATACTGATAAAATACTCAGCAACCGGAAAGAGCGGTTCCTCTTTTGTGCAATTATATTCATTTGTATAATTATCTTTATTCATTATAGTATTCATCGCTTCCTTGTCAACATCAGGTGGTCAGCCATGGATTTACCATATCGCTTCCTCGTCAACATCAGATAATAAGCCATGGTTTCCTATATAGTTTCCTTGTAAATGGCACAGTTTGCCGGAGTTTCATAGACGGCAACTTCACAGACCGGGCAGGACCGTTTCTTAAGCTCCTCATAAAAGTACCTTGCCAACTCCTCCGCTGTGGGGCGGAAGGGGACGATGACAACGCTAAAGCCCTCATCATCAAAAGCACTTAATGTGCTGTCTTTCAGGGATCCTTCTTCTATGATCAGCGTGTGATCAAACCTTCCGACCAGATCACCGAGAATCGCTTTCAACTCTCCGAAATCCATGATCATTCCCCGGGTCTGTCCCTCCTGATTCAGTTGATCTGATGCGGCACAGGCCACCACCTTCCAACGGTGGCCGTGGATATTGCTGCACTTTCCTTCGTAGCCTTTCAGAAAATGTGCTGCATCAAAACTGTGTTCCGTATTCAGCATAAACATAATTATCACCATAAAAAAATAAGAGCTGCGGCAAGCCACAACTCCTTTTGCTAGAAACGATAAAAATCCGGCGCAACAAACAGGCAAAGAAAAAACTTTGCCGCTTACCCTGAATTATTGTCTGGAGTCCTGGTTTTTTTTAAAGACAGGATGGCACTAACGAACTGTCTGCCCCATAATGTAACATGAGAAATCGGATTTGTAAAGGTTTTGTTAAGAGGCAGGAGAGACAGGAAAGAGAGACAATAGAGATAAGATAGAGATAAGAATAGCAAGAATGCTTTTCATTTTGGACAGGGAGATGTATAATAAAAAAAGAATGATAAACAGGAGAAAAAATAATGTTTGATAATCTGAGAGGACACTTTATGACCATCACCCGCCATAAGATTATGGTGATGAAAATGTGTTTTAAAATCGGTCTCTACAAACAGGGACTCCTTCACGATCTGTCCAAATACAGTCCCATTGAGTTCTGGCCCGGTGTAAAGTATTACCAGGGACACAGGAGTCCCATCAATGCGGAAAAGGAAGAGAATATCGTATCTCCTGCCTGGCTTCATCATAAGGGAAGAAACCGCCATCATTTTGAGTACTGGATCGATTACAGCGTGCAGACGGACGGTGGCCCTGACCAGGGAAATGAGACCAACGGCAAGATGATAGGGATGAAGATGTTTAAAAGGTATGTTGCCGAGATGGTGGTCGATCGGATCTGCGCCAGCAAGAACTATCAGAAGGAGAATTACAGGGACAGCCATCCCCTTGAATACTATATGAAGGGTCTTAAGATTATGAAGCTGGATCCGGAAACCGAATACCTGACCCGCTATCTTCTGACCATGCTCAGCCAGAAAGGGGAGGACTATACCTTATCCTATATGAAGCATCGCCTCCTCAAACATCCCTACAGAGATTACCATGTGATCGACGGTCGCCTTTATCTGGATTAAAAGAATGATTTCACGTGACTTTGATCATTGATAATTACTTTTTGTCAGCATCATTTTGTTTTCACATTTCCCTTGAAAAAGTTTGTGCGGTAGGATATATTAGAGATATCAATAGCCTGGAATGTTCGAGAACCCCTGCTATTTTGAACCTACATTTTTGATTTAGGGAAACTGATATTATCATGTTGATGGCAAGCCTTATTTTTTCGGAGGACGTCAGAGATATGATTGTAGTTGCCCACCTGGCTGAGGCTAGGCATCAAAATCGCAGGACACGGCATTTTGGGCAGCGATATAATGCCGCCTCATGATTTATGGGGCGGCTTTCCTTACACCCGGATAATTAGCGGAGGAATCTGTGTGAAAAAGAAGAATTTGTTTCGTGTTTTGTTTCAGACCATAATGGATTTTGTCTGCAAGTGCATGAATGACCATGTCAGTGCCTTCGGAGCCATGGCGGCATTCTTCATGCTTTTGTCGGCCTTTCCTTTTCTGATATTCTTTCTGACACTGACCAGACATATTCGTTATTTCACCATGGAAGATATGATCACGGTTGTCGAGAGGATTTTAAGCTTTGAAAACAGTTCTTTTGTCAGGGGGATCATTCAGGAAATATATGCAAAGACCAATGCAACCTTCTCGATCGTCTCCATCGTGACAGCCCTCTGGTCTTCTTCCAAGGGAGCTTATACCTTCATCATCGGGCTGAATTCAGTCTATGATATAGAGGAAAGAAGAAATTATCTTGTACTCCGTTTCCTTGGCATGCTCTATACCATTGTATTCGGATTTCTGATCGTCGCCATGCTGGTCGTCTGGGTTTTCGGGTCTTCCATCAAAGACCTGCTGGTGAAAAACTTTCCCTCTCTTCAGTATATTCTGACGGAAGTTCTGTCTTTGAGACTAACCTATACCATGGTCATCATGACCCTTCTCTTTATGATGATCTATCAGTTTATCCCAAAACGCCCAAGTAATTTCCTCAAACAGTTTCCGGGTGCTTTTGTTGCCACCTGCGGATGGCTGGTGATTTCCTTTGGCTTCTCCATCTTTGTCCAGTATTTTAAAAGCTACAACTACATTTACGGCAGCATGGCAGGAATTGTGGTTCTCCTCCTCTGGCTTTACTGGTGTATGTCCATGGTCTTTTACGGAGCGGAAATCAATTATTTCCTGGAAAACAGAAAGAATTACCATAAGCTGATCTCCATCCTCCGGCCCAGATGGGAACGGCAGCGAAGAATGCGGGAAAAGGAGCTTTGGGCATTCAGCTACCAGACCCGGAAGAAAAGATTCTTCAATATTTTCCGCAAGAAGGGCACCCCAGGAGAATTTGACCAGCATTTTGAAGATTATATGGATGTCGACAAGGAAAACAGAGGCAGACAGAGCACTGACGAAATAGAAGAGAGCAGAGAAGAATTGCAATAAAAATCTTTGCAGTTAAAATCTTTATGATAAAA
>CADBME010000269.1 GCA_902795715.1 uncultured Lachnospiraceae bacterium
AAGATTTTTCGTAAGAGGGAAATGGTCTACGATATATTTTTGCGGTTTTATTCACCCAATAGTATATATTGCCGCATGGCGTCATATAGGTGCGCTCAACCATAGATGATCTCCTCCACAAAGTGAATACCGGCATCTGCACAAATTCACTACAGACAATGAATTTCGTTCAGCCTGTATGCGGTTAAATGATGAAAATTAAAAGAGGAAGAACCTGTTCTCCGCTACGATCACCGTTCTTCCTCCATACACTCCACCATACTTTATACAGGGTCACATCCTTTTTTAGAAAAGCATGGAAAAGTAGAGACATTGATCCTGACAAGGATTTTATTGAAGGACAAAAATAACATCTTGACAACAGAGCGTATGTAAGTCATGGTCGGCATGACTTTCCCTATGCATCTTTTCCATTATCCGTGAGTGTGTTTAAGCAGGCGCTCCATAGGGGTATTCAATATCCGTCTGTTTAATGCTACGTATCCTGCCGCAGACAGGGCATTTGGCATTTGGCTGATAATCCATGATTATTCCATTTCCGTTATGGATGTAACGGACAGTAAGCCGCCCATTGCACAGTGGATATTCACAATTAAAAATATGTTTTTTGTAAGTTTTTAGTCCATCAAGGCCATTGTCACTGAAAAAGTCCAGTGCAATCTATGTGATGGAATGTCCATACTGCTATGAGATCTTCGAGTCTTATGGGAACAAGAATCGGAAATATTGTTGCCATGAGCATTATATACCGGATCGATTTGGCCAAAAAGAAGAAAGTTCTGGTTGTCTGGTTTTCAGTAACCGGAAATACCAAAGCCGCCGCGAAAAAAGTAAAGAAAGCTTCCAGGAGAAAGCTGTTCAAAATCCGGCCAAAGCAGGCCTATACAAAAAAAGATATCAATTATGATGATGACAATTGCAGGGCCAACAGGGAACAGAGAAGCTCCTCTGCAGCAAGACCGGCTGTCAAAGGAAAAGTGAAAAATATCAGGAAATATGATGTGATTTAATTGGTTATTCGATCTGGTGGAGTAAAGAACCTAAGGTAATAAAAACCTTTCTCGAATCCTACAATCTGAAAGGGAAGAAGATCGTTCCCTTCTGCACCAGCGGAGGAAGCGGTATCTCAGGAAGCATGAATGGAATCCGCCAGTCTGCAAAGGGTGCAAAGGTAAAGGCTGGGAAAGACCTGACCGATGCTTCCTATGCTTCCATAAAAAAATGGGTACGTAAAAAAATGAAATAACGCAACTCAGAGTTCTTTGATCCATCTGTCCGGAAAGAAAGCAAAGGGTCATGCTAATGACGATCATGGAGAGCGTTTTCCAGCCTTTCAAACCGGGAACTGTAATTTTCCAGGGCGACCATCACATCAACAAGGAGCTCTTTGGGCTCTTTTTCTGCCAGGACATTCTTGCGGTTCTCAATCTCTTCACGAGCCTTGCGAACTTCTATTATAGTACGGAGCCGGGCTTCCTCAATCTCTTGTTCACAATGGAGCCTTTCTTTGGAAAGCTCCTGCTCATAGGTGTGTTTTTGCGCAGCTATCTCAGAAGCATAACGATTGAGGATGCCTTCCTTTTCCTCTTCGAAATCTTCACTTTGACGGGAGAGGGTCAGACGCGCCTGGTCGCGGACCTCTTCTGACGCCTTTTTCTCTCTGAAATACAAAAAAGCAAAGGCAATCGTGGAGATTGCCAACAGTACACATAAAACAGCCAGCCATGTATTCATCTTCATTTCCTCCTGATCTTATTTCGAGCGGGTAACTTTGTCAGCGGGATCGCCTGGGGGATCATGCCACTTGCAGAAAAAATATACGATGACATCTGCCAATTCTTCTTTCACATGATCCAGATCCGCCTGGTCGGACCACTGGTAACACTCCAGCAATTCATTGGCTTCGATGGAGATCGATTTGGCCAGGTTTGCCGGTGTATGATAAGGCTCCCATTCCCGGTCGGATGTAAATCTGCGTATTCTTTGTATTGTTTCTGCTTTCATGATAATCCCCTTGTCTGAATAGGCAGAGTATGACTACATCATGCAGCTTCTACCCTTTTCCTTGTCCATATCAACGCTAACATAAGGGGAGTTAAAAGTCCATGTTAATTTCACTTGATTATTTAGTGGTGGAAGAATCGTCATTGGGATGCATACAATCCAACTGCTGGTGCTGGCACAGGCTTAGAGGCTTCATTCCAAAGTTTTATGATCATAAACAAAACACTTCTTCCGGAACTGTGTAATGATCTCCGACAACTTCTGTACAGTACACACTGCAGTTGCCAATGTACTTTGACCACCAGGTCGCGAGGGAATCCGGTGTCAGATATTCAAGGATTCCCTTCATGGCGATCGCATGAGTCAAGATCAGAATGCTATTCCCTCTGGAGCTTTCTTTAATATCTTCCATGAATGACCCGGCCCTTCTTACTACTTCTTCCAAGGGTTCCATCCCGCTCGGTGCAGGATTTCGGACAAAGTCTGAGAAAAACAGGGACACTTCCGGAAGAGGCTTTGTGAGGTCCATTCCTTCATATGGACCATAATCCATTACGATCAGACGCTGGTCGATTCGGACCGGACACTTATCGGTGATAATATGGGCGGTCTCTACTGCTCTTTGAAGAGGGCTGGAATAGACCATGTCAAAGGTGATGCCCTGAGATTGAAACCAGTCCCGGACACACCCTGCCTGGTTTTTCCCTAACTCGTTGAGAGGGATGTCGCTCCTGCCCTGCAGTACGCGTATCCGGTCTTTTCCGTTTGTCCATGACGTACAATATAGATCATTTTTCTCCATCCTATATTTCATGATTATTTAGTCAATGTCAGTTGCAATCCTCTTTCTTCTCATCATCTTAATAGTTTTTCTTTGACGATACCTCCACTTTTATCTGCTTCATGACATTTACTGCTACACCCTTAATAGAAAACGACTTGCAAGGTACATATTTCCAGTTGTAAGTATGGTTTTGTGCCTGAAGCCGGAAGGACTGTGTCTCTTCATCTTCGGCAAGCAACTTCAGCGTGCTCTCATGGTCATCGACAAGGGCGGCAACGATATCTCCTTTATTGGCCTCCAATGCTCTTTTTATAATGACAATGTCCCCATCGTCAATTCCGGCATCAATCATGGAGTCACCAGTGGCCTTCAGAGCAAAAAAGTCGCCGTCTCCCAGAAGAGACTTTGGAACAGACAGGTAATCCGTGATGACCTCCTCCTGTTCTTCCATGCTGCCGCAGGGGATACAGTCTGAGATCGGCACGTCAATGGCATTTCGTTTACGGCTGATCCTGTGGGTCCCAATCTTGCGTCCATCATAACTGATCATATCATTTTCCTTCATATGGACCAGATACCGGTAGGCTGTACTTTTATTGATCCCCAAAGCGTTCCCGATTTCCTGTGTGCTGGGCATGGTCAGGTATCGTCGGTTATATTCATCTACATAACTTTTGATCTTACGGATCAATTCCGGATCCTTCGATCTGGTTGGTTTGGTTCTCATCCTGATTCCTTTCTAAACAGGGTACAGGTTGTTTCCACCGAAAATGCATTTTCATTTATCTACAACTTTCGTTGCTGATTAGAATTATAGCTCATGCCGCTTTTAGCGGTCAATCCCCAAAATGGCGGGAAGCCCCACGGGTTCAAAAAATCAAACACATGAGGCTTCTTCCTGTGCCGACAGGACTTTGTCGAGCATCTTTTTATAATCTGTTACAACTTCTTCCGGGGAAATGATTCGGATGTCTCCTTCAAACTGGAAGATCCAGGAAAAGAAAGGCGGGCTGATCTCCACATCCACTGTAGTCCGGAATCTGGAACCTTCCAGGTCCTCCACCGGTATCTCATTTCCGAACTGGTCGATCACGTTCTGCATCAGTCTGTCTTCACATTCCAGAACGACGTTACACCGATCTCCGGAAAACATCTTCAGGACATGGTTCATATATTTTTCTACAGTAAATTCCGGATCCATGTACCGCTCCTGATCCAGGATGGTCGGAAGACACATCCGGTCTACACGAAAAGCAACCGGTCTCTTCATCGTATTTCCGCTTTATCTCACCGCGGATTATTGGTTTTATTTCAATCTCAGCTGTATTCTACATCTCAAAAACTTCTTTCTTTCGCAAAGAAAGAAGCTGTTTCTCTTCTTGTATTTTCTTTGCCTTTTCAAAGTTCAGATCGGAAAGGAACAGCCCTTCCTGGTCATCCGCAACGACTAAAGCGTTCCCTTCCGGACCAGCAAATATGCTTCCCCCGCTGAATTCCATCTCGCCCTCTCGTCCAACCCGGTTACACATGAGGCAATGAAGGCTGTTCTGAAAGGCTGCAATCTTGGCCATGATATTTCTCCGTTTCTATCCATTATGGATGACATTCTCTTTGATGATTACAATTTCTTCTTCCATATGCTTTTCTTTTCTCATAAATTGCAAGCACGTTACAGATGCGGTCTGGACTGCTGCAGTCATAGCATTTGTCTCCTTTTACTGTGCATGGCGTATGGAATCCGAATCTTTTATTTCATTCTGTATGTTTGCATCTTTATCTCTTCTCATAGCAATCAATAGATAACCAACTCTTTTTTACTAAAACCTGGATGAATCCAGTGTTTTCAAATGACATTGGTCCCACTCATCCTTTTCTTATGTCTGTTGCTTCTCTGGTTTCCCGTATGACCATTGGATATTTCAATCCTCTTCCTGATGTAGTCTCCTACTATAATAATCCAGCACACGGTATCCTACTACATCTTTCATCTGGTCTGTGAATCCTGGAAGGTTAATGACATCAGTCAGTTCCTGCCGTAGTGCTAAGGCATACCCTTCTTGTAACATTATCAAATATTTTCATGGAAATAATCCTCTCCATTATCAAAATGAGATCCTATGTTATGTTTTATAATTTTTCTACTTTTTAGTATAATTATCCAAAATATATAATACCATAATAACGGGGCATAAACCATGGTAATATGCACACAAACAGGTCATTCACCCCCCCCTATATGATCAAAAAATTGATC
>CADBME010000270.1 GCA_902795715.1 uncultured Lachnospiraceae bacterium
ATTAAGGATGACGGAATCGCTGCTGGTATCCATAAGCGTTACGGCGTCAGTTTCTTTATCTAAGGTGATTTTCCTGATATAAGGGTTTTCAATTTGCTTGTAGGCGGTAGCCAGATTCATCTCGATCCATGACTTTTCCCCGGCGCTTTCCTGAGTGATCTGAGAGGCGGCATATTCTTTGCCTGCAGATTGGTCTTTCCCGTTGATTACAGGAAGGTTATGATAGCAGGATTGCATGGTCCAGATATCATAGCGGTCTGGAGAAAAGGTTTTTCTGGTATAGGTTTCCACGCCGATATCTATGAAAATCGGTTTTCCGTTTTTGTAGAGAATGAAGCTGCCGGTATCATTGTGGTTATGGCTGTCCCCGTTATTTCCTGCTTTCACGGCAAGCTGGAAGGTGTTGCTTTTGCTAATCCAGATACCAACACTTGAATAATACAGGTCGGCAGGAGGCTCCTTGCGAGAAATAGCCTCTGGCGTAGAAGCATTAGCAATTCTCCGGTGATACGTAAGAATCTCATTCAGCATATATACGGTCTGACTTCTGAAGTATAGATTTAAAGCCTGTGATTCATCCGTAAGAAGTGTTCCGCCCAAATAGGATGCATGATAATCCGCAGCGGCATAATCCATGAGAAAATCCTGCTTTGTTGCTTTGCCAAATAAGTATTCACGGGCACCGGAGCTGCCGGCCAGGGGAGAACAGTCCGCAAAATTGAAATAGTAGGGACCTGCCACGTGCATGTGATAAATGTAGGCTGCCATGTTTTTTATTTTGGTGCTCTCGTAAAGAGAAGAAAAATGGCCATGAGTAACCGCATTCATAATGTCCAGACAGGCATAAAGACAGAGCCCTGCATGTCGATAATATTGAGCGCCTTCATCGCAACAGCCATCTTCTCCATAATCCTTTAGAAAGCAGTCCAGAGAGTAAGCGGCCTTCCTTAAAATGCTTTGCTTTTGATCGTCCGATAGGAGATTATTGGGCAGAAAAGCGGTCAACAGGACATTTTGGGTACACCAGGGAGTCCAGTTGCACATAGGTTCTTCTTCGTTCCCCATCCACCAGAAATATTGCTGAAGATAAGGGAGCAGGATGCGCTTTTGAAGTTCGTTGTCGATTCTTTGGCAGATGAGCGGAGAGATACGATCCAATTGTTTTTGGAGTAAATACTTGACCATGGACAGTTGTGCTCCGGTTTCACAGGCAAATAAATCCATTACGGGTCTGGAGGTATCAGGAAGGATCATCTGCGGTGTATTCCGAATATAGGAATTATGAGCGGGAAGCACCCAGGAGCTTTCTTCGCAAAGATGCCAGATGCCATCTACGATTTTGGATAGAAAGGTTTCGTTATGGGTAACGCACTCTGCCAAAACTAATTTATTCAGCATGTGACGCCTTTCGAAATATCGATTTTCATAATCGCTTCGATTGCCAGTCAAGGTGAAATTCATAAAATCAGAAGCAGAGATGTCGGGATAATCAGAGCTAAGAGCAGACGTTCCCTCTTCGATCAGCTGTTTTTTCATTTTTGCATCGATATGATCCCAATAATCTCGTTCGACACTGCAGGGGAAGGGAGTATAGAACTCCGGCGAATCAAAATACTGTAACGCCATAGGCTCGATGATTTTAGATATACTCATATTTATCTCCCTTTTCTTTATTGTTGTTTTTTACGTCCTACTTAATGCTGTTGATATATTCGGAAGGAGAGATGCCTTCTACCTTCTTAAATACCTTGCTGAAATAGAATTCACTTCCAAAACTCATGATCTCGGCTACTTCGTAAATTTTTAGATGTTCCTCCTGTAGCAGTCTCTTTGCTTCCTGAATTTTACCGTAGTTAATGTATTCATTAAAGCTGAGGTTGCTGTACCGGCCAAACAGCTGGCTGAGATAACTTGTGCTGATGCCAAACTGTGCAGCGATTTGATTCAGAGACAGCTTTTCGGAAATATGTTCATTGATATAATTTTTGACGTCAAATACAATCTTATTTTTATAGTCTTTGGTTCTTTCATCAAAGAAAGCACAGATTCCGTTGGAGAAGGTTTTTAACCAACCGGCGATTTGATGAGTGCTGGTTTGCCGGTAGATGGACATGTACCCTTCAGGGAATCCAGAGAAAATATTGTTCAGGTTTTCAATACTGTTAGGTAAGAGTGAAATCGCCAGATAAAGGATGTTGATGGCAGCATCCAGAGCCTGTACGTAGTGATGAGGATGGGTATCGATCAGATCACACAGTGTGGCAATCGTATCGGACAAAATCACGGAATTATATTCCTCAAAAGCACGGGTCAGATTCTCTTTGAAAAGAGAAAAATTGAAAGCATCATGTGGCAGGATTTCTTCAGGAGCAAAATATGAAATCGGTGAGTCTGCACTGGTTTGGTGGTATGCTAAGCGGGCACATTGATAAGATTCACATAAGGCGGAAGGACTGCTGCACAGGGTACCGATCCCGCAGGTGAAATCTATGCTGCAATATTTTTTTATGCTGGTCCTGATTTTCTCCAGGACATCCTTCATGACTTTCTGAACCGAATTCGGAGCGGACCGGATATTTTCCAAAGCACTTTCGTTATATGCAAAAAGAATTGCAAAATGAGAGATATCCAGGGAAATGGTCAAACTGGGATAATACTTTTCTGCCAGTTGCTGCAGGAGCTGCATGGAACCATTATATAAGGTTACGTAATTTTCTATCGCCGTAGGATGCATTGTTTCGAAGGAGCCGTAGCAGCATAGAAAGGCGTCATAATCCAAATTGATATGGAGATCTTTGGCCTGAAGATACATTTGCTCATCAGACTCAAACATATTGTTGATTAAGTTGATCAGAAATTTTTCTTTATAGGAGTATAGGTTAGGGGAAGAGGTTTTTGCAGCCTCATTGCCCGTATTGTTTTCCTCCAGAATGGAAAGGGCTTTTACAACGGCTTTTTTCAGACTGTCCGGTGTAAGTTCGACCTTAACCAGATATTCAAGTACCTGATAGCTGACGGCTTCCTTGGCGACGTGAAAATCTTCATAACAGGTGAGCAGAAGGAAAATGGGTCTTTTGTAGCCAAATTCTTCTCTGGCCTTTTTCAGAAACTCTAATCCGTCCATGACAGGCATCTTAATGTCCGTAATGACGATATCCGGCATGATTGTGCGAATCATTTCCAAGGCAATTTGTCCGTTTGGGGC
>CADBME010000271.1 GCA_902795715.1 uncultured Lachnospiraceae bacterium
CTGAAAAGAAGAGGATCCTTTTCTAATCGATAAAGATTTTACAGGCGGCTTCCAGGGCACAAAGGTGCATCATGACTGCCAGGGGCAGAGCAGCCTCATCGATGCGAAATCCCGGATGATGATTGGGATAAACCGGCTCTTCCTCCTTGCCGCATCCAATAAAGGCAAAGACTCCTGGGATTTCTTTCTGATACCAGGAAAAGTCCTCTCCCAGCATAAGGGGACGAAGATTTTTAAAATAAGACCGGCCGATCCGTTCTATGCCGACTTTCTGAATCTCATTGGCATAATCCGGATCATTAATGACCGGAGGATGGCAGCCGCTTTCATAGTCAACCCTGACCTTCCCTCCATGGGAGAAGGCCGCAGCTTCCGCCTTTCTTCGTATCCCTTCTTCCAACTGTGCCGAGATTTCCGGACAATAGCAGCGGCAGGTACCCTCAAGGAGGGCCTGATCGGAGATGATATTATACTGACTGCCGGAGTGGAAGGATCCTACAGTAACCACGGCAGACCGGACCGGATCAAGATCCCTTGCGATCAGGGATTGAAGATCTGTGACAAAGCCTGCTGCCATGACGGTGGCATCCACACAGAGATGAGGTTTGGCCGCATGTCCTCCTTTTCCGCTAAAGGCGACCCAAAAACGGTCTGTCTGGGCCATCCTCTCTCCCGGCTGACAGGAAATGGTACCGGTGGGAATATCGGAAAAAAGATGGAGGCCGAAAATAGCATCCACATCTTCCAGAGCACCCAGGTCCACAAGCCGTTTAGCTCCCCGGGTATTCTCTTCCGACGCCTGGAAAATCAGCTTTACCCTCAGGGGGAGCTGTTCTTCCACCGACTTTAAAAGAGCTGCCGCTCCCAGAAGTCCGGCCATGTGACCATCATGCCCGCAGGCGTGCATGAAACCTTCCCGCTCTGATCTGAAGGGGAGTCCGGTTTCCTCACATACCGGCAGGCCATCGATATCTGCCCGCAGAGCTATGGTTTTCGGTCCATTTCCAATGAAAGCCAGGCAGCCGGTATTATCAAGTCTCCTGGCTTCTATGGACATTTCTCCAAGTTTGGAAATGATATATTCGGTTGTCTGATATTCTTCAAGGGAAGGCTCAGGAAAGCGGTGAAGATCCCGGTAGAAGCGGATGACCGGTTCCCGAAATGATAAAGCCTTCTTGTATAAAAGATCAAAATCCATAGTATTCATCCTGCTTTTGCAGCGGTTTTCTTCCATACCGCTTACATAAGTGATCCAGTGAAGGACTCCGTGATCATTTCTGTAATCCTTTTCATGACTCTTCCTATGACCAGTTTGAGAACAAACGGATCAGCAGCCAGACACCCACTCCTACAAGAATAACCGGCAGGAGCAGATTAATCAGGAAACCGATCAGAAGAACTGCACCGATCACGATAGCATAAGTGGTAATCCGCCGGGTCAGGGTATTGGATCCTTCATATCTTCTGTGCCGTACAAAGGTTCCGTCTTCTCCGTATCCTTGTCCTTCCGGTCCATCATCCTCCTGGACATATTCGTCATTCACGACGATATGGTCATCAATTCCGTAGGCATCAATCACAGACCGGGCAATCAGGCGCGGACTTCCCAGTCCTTCCAACACATTTTCCTCCGTCTCTCCCTCTCTTACCTGATCCGATATATAAGACCTGTAATAGTCCAGAGTCTCAGCAATCTGCCCGGGGGACACCTGTCCCTGCAGGCACTCTTCCAATTCTCTGATAAATCCATCTTTCGTCATCAATAAGCATTCCTCTCTACCATATTTTCCTATCTTTATCTCCACATGGCACTACTATTTCAGTGTGGATCTCCGGTTTACTGATAGTCCTTCAGAAGCTGGTCAGCCAGTTCGACATTCGACGGACCCAGAATCATCTGATCCCCGGTACCGGTGGCAAAAGCATACATGTATTCCAGATTAATGCCTGCCGTTGCCAGGGATGTCAGAAGTTTTCCAAGCATTCCCGGTTTGGATGCCACACCAATTCGTATGACGTCCACAAGTTCGACCTCGTATCCGAAAGAAGCCAGCAATTCCCTTACCTTTTCCGGATCCGGCAGAATGAGTCTGACGACCGTATCCGCAGAAGAAATAGCCTCGACATTGATATCATTGGCCCCCAGAATATCCATCACTTCCTTAAGTTTACCTTCTTTATTTTCAATTGTCACCGTTACCTGTTTAACAATCATAGCGTCCTCCTGTCCTGAGGTGAAGAAAGGTTTATTGATATCCCTGACAACATGATAGCACAAATAAGGGCAATAACAAAGATTTTATATGGAAAATCCACGGCCGCTTTCCATACTTTACAGTATAGAAAGGAAACCGTGGATTCAATCATTTATATGGCGATTCCTCCAAAACTCCGGGGATCATCCCTCTATGGTCCGGGGAATCTCTTAAAGGGAAGGATATTTATTTACATCATACCCATTCCGCCGCCGGCCGGCATAGCGGGCATAGGATTATCTTCCTTGATATCAGCAACAACAGACTCTGTAGTCAGAAGTGTGGAAGCAACGCTGGTTGCATTCTGCAGAGCACTCCTTGTAACCTTGGTCGGATCGATGATACCGGACTCAATCATATTGACATAGTCTTCTGTAAGTACATCAAAACCAAGACCTACTTCGCCTTCGGCAACCTTGTTGATGATGACAGAGCCTTCGAGGCCTGCGTTCATTGCGATATGATACAGGGGTGCTTCCAGAGCTTTGAGAACAATCTGAGCTCCTGTCTTCTCGTCTCCTTCAAGGTTCTCTGTTGCTTTTACAACCTGCTTGGCTGCATGGATATAGGCAGATCCTCCACCGAAGATTACGCCTTCTTCTACAGCTGCTCTGGTAGCGGCCAGGGCATCTTCCAGACGGAGTTTTGCTTCCTTCATCTCGGTCTCGGTAGCAGCACCGACACGGATGACTGCAACGCCGCCGGATAACTTAGCCAGTCTTTCCTGAAGTTTTTCTTTATCAAACTCGGAAGTGGTCTCTTCGATCTGCTGTTTGATTACGTGAATTCTGGACTCGATTGCCTCTTTCTCTCCTGCACCGTCCACAATCACGGTATTTTCCTTCTCAACACGTACGGATTTGGCACGGCCAAG
>CADBME010000272.1 GCA_902795715.1 uncultured Lachnospiraceae bacterium
CATCAAAGCCGGCTTCCACATCCTTGAGGAGAAGCTCCTGGACAGCAGGCAGGCGTTTAAAAAATGTAACACAGATCTCCTCAGCATGCTGATCGATCTCCTCGGGACTGTCTTTCCCATAATCCCTGTAATAGAGGGCCGTCCGCACTTCGTTTTTCAAGCTGACATAGATATGGGTCAGGCAATCTCCGATAAAATAATCCGGATCGATCACCATAATGTTCTCATCCCCGAAGAAACCGGGGAACATGACCCGCCTGAGGTCTTTCAAGATGCCAATTGTAGCGGATCGACCGGGCAGTCTCCGGTCACCCTTGGACACGATATAGGGTACCTGACCAAGTCTCTTTGCAATATCTCCGGTAGATTTTAAAATGATGTCATGCATCATCTCCCCCATAATCAGAAACCACCTCCCGTCACATCCATGGTTCCGCTATCGGAACTGGTTCTCATGGAAGTCCCGCACCAGCTGCAAACCACCTTGTCACCGCCTTCATAGCAGCTGACTTTACCACAGTTTCCGCAGACGAAACACTTCTTTGCACCACAGTAGGGGCAGCCCGGGTATTCTTCATCTGTGAAGAAATTCCCTGTAAAACTGGTCTGGTCAAAACCTTCCTTGGCCGCATTCTCTTCAGAGATGGGAAAGGCCCAAGTCCGAACCCAATCTCCGGCCCGCTTCTCAATACGGATGCCATAAAGCTTTTTATTCCCGCATTTTGCCAAGATTACACTGGCTTCCTTTTTCATAATCTTTCCTGCCTTTCCCTCTCTATTCCCAATAAACCAGAGCCATGGAAATATCATCCCCGCTTCCTTCTCTGGTCCTCTTTTCAAAATTGTGATGAAGACTGTTTTTTGTCCGTTCCGGATCCTCATACATCTTAGCGATCAGTCCGTGGTATTTCAGAAAATCTTCCTCGCTGGCAAAAGATTTGTAAAGTCCGTCAGTGGATACAAAAAGGGCTTTGGTCTTTTCCAGGCTGTACCAATGTTCAAAATACCGGATGGCATTGGTATTGCAGAGGGAAGAAGTGTAGTTGGCCCGGGCATTGGGATCCTCCACAGGAATGAAAAGCTGGTCTGCCTGGTTCAAAACCACAAAACCTCCGTCACCCAGAACGATTCCGAAGGAAAGATCTCTGGTCATAGCTGCCACGAGAACTGTGCTGCCGTAGGCGGTAACCACTCTGTCCTTTTCCTGTCTGTCGGAAAAATCCTCCCTCTCCTCTTCCGTTATGGGATGGCCCTGGTGGTATTCTTCCACAGCCTCCGTCCACTTCATGAGAATCTGCTTTTCCAGCTGTCTTAAAATGAAATCCGGATTCTTTTTAAATCTTTCCCGAAAATCCATCCGGTCAAGATATCTGGACAAAAGGCCGCAAGTGATTTTCACTGCAATGCTTGAACCTACATCACTGCGAAAATGTCTGGAGCTTCCGTGTCCATCGGCCACAGCTGCAATAGCATATTCATCCCGGACCACTGTCCCTGAACTGTCCTGGCAGACTTTTCCCTTCCTGACATGGCTGTCTCCGATTACTGTCTCATTGATTCCACGAAACATTCTACCATCCCTCATCGAATTCCAGATCCAGGTCATCAAGGCTCTCGATGTCTTCCACTCCAAAAAGATCTTGTTTCATCTCCTGAACTGCTTCCACCATCTGTTCTTTCTTGGCCCCGGCGACCTCCTCCAGGGTTCTCTCGGAAGCCGATTCGGTAAGAGGCATACTGGAGCTGCCGATTTTGGAGGAAGTCACGGCGATTTCCCTTACCAGCTTCTTGAGCATCTCAGCCCCGAAAGCCCTTAAAACCAGCTCCTCATCGTCAGTAAACTCTTTCAGGACTTCCATATCGACATTGGAACCGATGGCCAGAGCAATTTTCAGTCCGTACTGGAACCAGCGGTTCTTCTTCAAGGCATCCAGACCCTTTCGGTAGTTATCGGTGGGATATCCGTCCGTCATCAGAAAGATAACCGGCGCATAGGAAAGGGATGGCGCCTTGAGAAAACTATGTCTGGAAAGCTTGGAGGACAACTCACAGAAAGCCTCGCCCAGATCCGTCACGCCATCCGCCTCCAGATCTGTCCAGGTCTGATACTGCTCAATCTGGCAGGGCTCTTCGGTAATCCACTCAAAACCGGAAGCAAAAGACATAACCGCAATCTTCACATCCGTTCCCGCCTCACCGACACCGATCAGGTCAGGCAGAATATCCTGCATTACCTTATTCAGAGATTCAATTTTGGTCCCCGCCATACTGCTGGAAGTATCCACCAGAAAAAACAAAACCATGCTTTTTTTGGCAGGCGGCATCGTATCAAGGGGATCAATGGCATCCATCATCTGTTCATTTATATCCATACTCATTTATACGATCCTTTCTTTTGATAATTGACCGTTTTGACCCTGATATTATGCAAAGGCCAAAAATATCACGGATTTAATTGACTTTTTGACCCTGATATTATCATATCATATCGTCCGTTATCGAATCAACATAGAGTGAACTATCACTTTCTTCCTCCCCCGCCAAGTCTTCCCGGGGGACTTCCTCTTCAGCAAGCAGGTCGGCAGGCCCGGCTGAGGTCACCCGGAGAGTCCAGTTTTCTCCTCGTTCAAAAGCCAGTGTCATTCCTTCCCATATGGGGATGACCTGCCCCTTGTGGATCTCCCGGGTCGTCCGGTCCGGGTAAAATCCTCTCCAGAAACCGTCGCTCATATTCCTGATTCCAAAGAGACCCTTTCTGCGCCGGTTTTCCACTACAGTTCCAGTTACTGTATCAAAATCCAAGGGGTCAAGGCCGGTCTGACACTCGTAGAGTTCTCCCCCCTCACAGAGTAGAATCCGGTTGAGACCATCGGATAGAGGATAGTAGATTCGTCCGCAGCCCGGGCAGACAAGAATACCTGTCTCTTTTTTCTCCAATTTATCGGAAAAGCTCTGAAAACCGCAGGGGCAAACCTGGTAATCCACCATCATCTCCACGATAATCTGTTTCCAGTCCAATTCTGTCGGGCGCAGATCGGACAGGTTTCCTCCGGAAAGAAAAGCTCTCTGGAAAATCTTCTGCAATCTTTCCGGATAGACATCCCAGTATTTTATCAGTCTGTCCTGAATTCCCCGGACCGGTTCATTTCCATGGTCACCGGGTTCCATGCAGAAAACACCCTGGTCGGCTCTGTAGACTTCCTCTTCATAAGGGGAAAGGAAACAATGATTTACCATATCTTTTCCCTCGAAAGGGGATCCAGTATGGTAGAAATATTCGAAAAGGAAGACGGACATAAAATACCAGTCTGTCTCCAGACCCCAGGAATCGCCGCATCCTCCATAGGTTTCTTCTGTCCTTTCCGGCTGCAAAAGTTCTTCTCCCGGCTCCGGTCCCTTCCGGGGGCTTTCCCCGGCTCCCCAGATCCCGGTCAAAGAACTCTCATCCTTCTTGCCTGCCTCTTCCTTATCTTTCATGGAAAGAAGGATTTCCGGTGCCAGGAATTCATTGACGGTCATCTTTTCCCCGTCAGTCTTCCGGCCTTCTTTAACCAGCATATCCTCCCCGTTAAAATACATTTCCCCATCTGAGAGGGCAAAGTAAAAATAAGAAGGATCGGATGAGCCGTAAACCAGTCCCTGACTATGCCATTTTCCGAAAAGGGATACAAAGTGAAAAGCTCCCCTGAGCATGGCTTTCATGGATTCAAAGTAGACTGGCTTTTTTCCGCTTCCACTTCCGGATTTCTTTCGGTAATTCCCGGTTTCCTCCCGGATCTCCGCAAGGGAAAACATCTTTCTCTGATTCACTATTATCATGTTCTTCTATCAACTTCCTTATTGTTTCATCTAAATCCTTATATCCGGATTTCCCCTTTTATGCCCTCTTCAAAGTCAATGGTCAGCCCCTTCCAGATGGGGACCGCAGATCTTGGCTCCACCTTGCGTATTGTATCATCCGGAAAACGAGCTGTCCAGGTAGAACGGGAAAGGTTGCGGATTCCGAACAGGCCTTTTTTCAAACGATTTTCGATCACCTGCCCGGTTACTGTATCAAAATCATCATTGCTCTTTTCCGTCAGGCACCGGTAGAGTTTTGCCCCCTGATTCAGGGGCAGCTCATAGTCCTGTACACTCAAAGTGTAAATGGTGCTGCCGCACTGCTGGCACTGAAGGGTATGGCCGCTTTTCTTTTCAAAAGCAGCCGAAAAAGCGGTCCGGCCGCAGCCGCAGTGGATAATATCAAGCTTGAGCTGGATCAGAAGATGAATCCAGTCTTTTTCAATGATTCTGGCATTGGGCTCCTGTATACCGTAGGTAAAGGAGATGGTAAATGCCTCCCGGATGAATTCAGGATAAATATTCCAGAGATTGATCACATTATTGTGAACGCCCCTGACAGGCCGGTTGGATGTATTTTCCGGGTCGTAAACGAAGACAGGATCCCTTCCGTAATGAATCAGATCATTTTCCTCTGTCATTACCACACACTGAAGAACCTTCTTTCCCTCAAGGGGATCACCGCGGAAAAACAGTTTAAATAAAACTACAGCCAGCGAATAGCGGTCTGTGAGCACTCCGGGCATACTGACTCCCCGGACAACCTCCGGAGCCATAAATCCCGGCATGCCCCCGATCCCGAAGTTCTCACCATCCGGTGCCACGTTATCGCAATCGCAAACCAGGACATCTCCGCTTCTGGTATTAATAAAAAAGCCACCATCGTTCAGGTCCTGATAACTCTTGCCGGTAAGATGGAGGGCCCGGAAAGCCCTTACAATATTGATGGCAGCCGTAATCATCACGTCAAGAGAGGCAAAGCGTACCTTGACCATCCTGGCCGGCTCCCCTTTGCGCCGGGGTTTCTCCCATTTATAGCCATTGTAAATATCGGTAAATGTCTCATAATTACCGGGAGCAAGCTTCATCAGGTAACCAAATGCCCCGTTCTTTTTTGTCTCCGTCAGATAGAGAGGCCAGATAAACTGTCCTCCTCCTTCCGGAGCCCCATCTTCTATATTTCTTCGCAGGTTTTTCCGAAATCCTTCCGGATCTCTCATCCTGCTGATAAAGTACCATTTGAGTGCGTATTCCCGGCCCCGGTATCTGGCCAGATATACAATACCCTGGCCCCCTCTTCCGAGTTCCTTTTCCACGACGGCCTCGCCGCCCTTTTCCACCGGAACGCGCTCACCAATCTTTAATTCTCTCATAAGTCGTAAATCTTTCCCTGTGTATTATACAAATATGAAAAGGATCTTTTACCATCCTTCGTCAAAATCAACCGAATCCAAATCGACACCTTCGCCCAGAATATCCCTGGCACCGGCACGGATCTCTTCCACAAGCACCTGCTGCTTGGCCGACGCCTCCGTCCGGTCAGGATGAAGGGAAGGCTTTCCGTTGACCAGAGCCATGGACCGACTGCCGATCTGGGAGGATGTTACCGCCATAAGCTTAATCAGTTCCCTAAGCTGGTCAGCATTTTTTGCCTGGACAGCCAGCTCATCATTCCCCGTAAATTCACGGAGAACATCCATATCGACCTCGGAACCGATACCCAGAGCGATCTTTAAACCATACTGGAACCATCGGTTCTGGCGGAGGGTTTCAAGGCCCTTTTTCCAGTCATCGTTAGGAGAACCGTCCGAAAGGAGGAAGATCACCGGTGCGTAGGACAGAGAAGGGGAATTCAAAAAGCCGCTTCTGGAAAGCTTGCTTGACAGCTCCAGAAAAGCATCCCCCATAAAGGTAAGGCCTTCTGCCTCCAGTCTGTTCCAATACTGATACTCTTCAATCCTTACCGGTTCTCTGGTCACCCATTCCACATTGGTAGAGAACTTCATGATGGCAATCTTCACATCTGTCGAAGCCTCGCCCACTCCGATCAGAGAGGGCAGAAGCTCTTCCATGGTAGAGTTGAGAGATCCGATCCGTGTTCCTTTCATGCTGCCTGAAACATCAATCAGGAAGAAAATAGTCATGCTCTTTTTGGCCGGGGCCATGACATCGAGATAATCTGTCTCCTCCGAATCCAAAGCAGTCTGCCTTCTTTCCTTTTCGGTAAAGCTATTGTTTTTTTCCAGAGGACTCACATATCTTTCCTCCTCTGCAGGATCGGATTTCAGGTCATCAAGCACAATGCTGGTTCTGATTCGATCATTGTTCACCGGAAACTCATCCTCCGCGATCTTGTTGAGATCGATCCATTTCGGCATACCACTCCACTCCTTCCATACTGGCTGAATCAAATCTATTTTACCGGAGAAAACCTGTCTTAATCGGGCAAGACAGGTCTGATCTCCTCTTGTATTTACTGCGGTAAATGGTCTGCGCTTCACTGTGAAGAGCAGACCATTCCAGGCATTATAAATCATTTAAAAAGGCAATTTTGATATCTTACTTACGGACTCTGTAGATATTTGCTCTCATATCCGTTAATGTACCGGAAACAAAGAGAATCAGGATTTTCTTTCCCTTTACAATCTTGATGCCCTCCGGCTCCCTGAAAGAGAGAACAGAGGCTCCCCGGACAACCTTTTTGGTCTTATGTTTTGTATTATAATTGATTGTCCGGATAATGGTCGGCTGGAACTTGCGCTTGGGATCATATCCCCTTAGAAATTCCCTGGAGGGACTTCCCTCGATGGTGTATATGATCTTTCCGGTTATATCAAAGCCCTGAAAATCCCCTTCTGTCGGACGGACACGGATGGATTTCAGCGGATTATGAACGTGAATCTTCCTCCCTCTGTAGAGCCTGTAAACCTGGAAATACTGTTCTCCCTTGTAGGTATAGCGGACAGCAAGCCGGTTGCTGCTGATATTGACAGCAGGATAGACATTGGAAACCTTCTTTCCGTACCTTCCTTTGGGAATCCGGTACCTTATGGATCCATGTCCGATCAGGGTCTTGCCCGGCACAAAACGGAAGGCTGTAATACTGGTTGAATTCCAGGAGTTCTTCTGGCTGTCGCCCCCGGTCCACAGGTAAGTCTTTCCCCGGGACTTGCTGCAGTCAAGGTTGGTACCATGGCCGAACCGTCTAAGATTCATAAAAGATGAAGTATACTTGTCCAGCCCGGTATACTGAACACGGGTCAGTCGGAGATGCCCTTTGTAGGGGTTGGTCATCTGCAGAAAATAGTAATACTTTTCGTCTTTACAGAAGGACTGAATCCAGCGTTTGGATGCCAGACAGGTCGCTGCCTGCATAAGGGTAAGATCACTTGTAGCCGGCTCTGCCTGGACAGGCTTATAGGGATTCACGGTCGGAGGAATAACCTGGCCGGTCCCACTATTATCCCCGCTGCCGGTACCGTTTTCATTCCCTGTACCGGTTTCGTTGCCTGTACCGGTCTCGTTACCGCTGCCGGTATTTTCATCCCCATAGGAACTGATTCCCTTTCTTTCCGTCCGGTCAATCAATTCATCTTCAAAGCCGGTTTCATCGTAGGGGGACGGTCCGAATGATTCCGATTCCGAATCATAGCCGGAATAATCCGTCGAAGCAGCGCGGACATCCGCCGGAAAAAGGCCATTCCAGAAACCGGCTGCCAGGATCACAAAAGCCATGATGGCAGCTGCCATTTTCAATAAAAATCCATTATTATTATTTTTTTTCTGCATCATGCCACTCCCTCTATCAAAAAGCTTTTTTCATACAGAACAGGTTAACGGGTTGCTTAATGTCATAATCTCTAAATCGGCCGGCAGAACAAGGGACTGAATTTCATCAAAATCCATCATCCGTCTCCAATTATTATCCGGCTATTAGTATATCATATATTTTCATCTCCATGTTAGAATTTCTTAACAATTACTTATTACTTTTTGTCCTCTCATAACATTTTTAAAGTACATATCCGGAGAAAAACAGACAGGCAGGATAGCCCGCCTTCACATGAGGCAAAAGCTGTGCTATGATATCAGGGTCAAAAGAGAGAAGGGATTGAGCAGAGTTGCCTGCGGACAATTCCCGGCATGCCCGGACATGCCATGCATTCACATCATACCATAGGAGAAAAAACTTATGAAATTCCACAGAGTTTTGCTATTTACCAGCCTTCAGATGGACATAACTCCGGTCGGTGAAGATCTCCATGTCCTCCTCACCAGCGACGGTGCTCCCTATATTGGATGTACGGCTCACGCCTTTCCCCGTCAGGATTCCGACCCGGAAATCACCATCATCTCCTCCGACCAGGATCCTGAAAAGTATTTTACCATCTATGTCGCCGATCAGCTTGCCCGCAAAACCGGACAAAATGTAATCTGCACAGGAGGTGTCTTTGTCGAAGATCCGGACCAGTACCAGACAGATAAGCTGTATGAAAATATTGATGAGATGATCATGGACTGGATCAACTTCCTTTCGGATTAAGAAACCATCGGCAAGACGCAGCCACATGCCCCCTCTCCGCCCTTATAGCGAAAAAGATCCCGAAAGAAAAACTGCACCAGGGCATTTTTTCTTTCGGGATTCAATACTTCTATGTATTTTTATCTTATTCTATATACTTATATCTCTTATTATTTGCTGCTATTATTTGCTTCATGCTTTCCGGCAAATCAAAGTGAATCATATGGAAGAATCATATCGAATCCGCCTGAGACTATTCATTCTCCAGATATTCCACATAGCCAGCCCTGGTTTCCATATACCTTGACTGGCTGATGGGAAGCTTCATGCCGTTCTCCAGGAGTATCTCATACTTTTCCAGCTGAGAGACATGCATAAGATTAACCGCATAGCTCTTATGGCACTGAAGAAAATACACTCCATGTTCATATCTGAGAAAGTCCGAAATCTTCAGATTGATGGACTTGATCAGGCCGTCATGCCCGTAAATGTTCAGCTTTCTCTTATCACTTTCCACATAATAAATCCGCGTGTAGGGTATAGTGAAAATCCCCTGCTTATTGATTACGGTAAAATTCTTCTCCTTGGAAAGGCTAAGTTCTTTCATGGCACGGTTGAGTGCACTTCTCACATGTTCTTCATTCAGATGTTTTGATAAAACATAAGTCGGCCTGGAATGAAAAATCTCGAAAATAACGGGATCTACGTCAGTAATATAAATCAGCTTCAAGTCACTGCGAAGCTCCTGCAGCCTGGCATAGTACTTGATGGCCGCATCGTCACCCCCGGATACGGAAACAAAAAGAATCTTATAGATGCTGCCCTTGCGAAGATCTTCCTTAAGCTCCTGAAGACTGCCCCAGATCTTCACCTGACAGTTGGCACATTGCTCCATGATTATGTCATTCAGTCGATACGCTATTTCATTATCATTTTCCAGAATACCAATATTCATAACGCACCTCTTTCATACATATCCGACCTGCATATCTCACGTTCCTGCTAACCAAAAACAAGCAAAATTAGTCTGAAAAAAATTACAAAAACGAAAAATAGCTTTTATGTATTATACCATAAACCCTTTTTCTTTTATTTTTTAATTATTGCAGTTTGTACCTTGATTTTGACACTCCATACAGTCCTATTTCTAACTTTTTAGAAATGATTTATCCAA
>CADBME010000273.1 GCA_902795715.1 uncultured Lachnospiraceae bacterium
GCTGTGAAACATGTCTGTCCGAACAGAGCTGCCTGCTGGTCACCAGCTGCGCCTGCGATCGGGATACGTCCGCCAAATACAGCCTCATCAGTCATACCATAAATCTGGCTGCTCGGGCAAGCTGTCGGAAGCATGGACTTCGGAATATTCAGCTCTGCAAGAATCTCATCATCCCACTGAAGTGTGTTGATGTTGAAGAGCATGGTTCTGGAAGCGTTGGAGTAGTCTGTTACATGGAGCTTGCCGCCGGAAAGCTTGTAGATCAGCCATGTATCAACGTTACCGAAGAATAATTCACCCTTCTCAGCTCTCTCGCGAACGCCCGGAACGTTCTCAAGGATCCAGCGAATCTTGGAGCCGGAGAAGTAAGCATCGATAACAAGACCGGTTTTCTCTCTGATTGTGTCAACCAGGCCTTTTTCTTTCAGGGAGTCACAATACTCGGATGTACGGCGGCACTGCCATACGATAGCGTGGAATACAGGCTCTCCTGTAACCTTATCCCAAACGATTGTTGTCTCACGCTGATTAGTGATACCAATACCTGCGATGTCAGCAGCTGTAACACCAAGGTTCTCCATAGCCTTCTTAGCTACAGAATACTGGGTATTCCAGATCTCGTTAGCATCATGCTCAACCCAGCCCGGCTGCGGATAGTACTGTGTGAACTCTTCCTGTGCAACGGAGCAGATCTCGCCCTTCTCATTGAAAAGGATACAACGGTTACTGGTTGTTCCAGCGTCTAACGCCATCATGTACTTAGCCATAAGTAAACCTCCTAAATAAAAATAATATGTAGTTGCAATGTTGGATTCTTGTAGAATCCCATTCCATATTTGATTTTATCATAAATAAACAAATCTGTGTTTAGACAATTCCGCGTTTTTGTACATATACATGAGCTATTTGCATGATTATGCACAATAAAAATCCGTAATTTTCAAGCATCTTATCCATATGCGACAATTGAAAAATATTTCATATATACAATTTGCTACAATCCCTTGTCAAGTCCATTCCCGCTGCCTCAGAACCTCATACATGATAATAGTCGATGCAACCGCCGCATTAAGAGATTCCAGTTTTCCTTTCATGGGAATCCGGATTCCCCTGTCTGCCTGCTCCATGATCTCCTGGCTCAGCCCCTTGCCTTCATTTCCGATCAGGAAAGCGCAGCTGCCTCGAAAATCTGCCCGATAGATGGAATCCCCCTTAAGATGTCCGGCATAGATGGTTACACCCGCATTCTTCAAGCTGGCACACACCGGATTGAGGTCATCCGCTACGACAATGGGAAGGCGGAAAATAGCCCCCATTGTGGACCGGATTACCTTCAGATGATAAGGGTCTACAGACTGCCGGTCAAGAATCAGACCGGTAATCCCTGCCCCCTCCCCTGTACGGATCATAGTACCAAGGTTGCCCGGATCCTGGAGATTCTCGACAATCAGAAAACAGAAAGGGCCATCACCTTCCAGAAGTTGTTCAAGACCGGTCTCCTGCCTCCGGACAAGGGCTATGACCCCCTGGGGGGTCCTGGTATCGGACAGGGACCGCATAAGGTTTTCATCCACCAGCTCATAGGGAACCTTATCTATTTTATCCCCATACTTTCTGGCAAAGGATTCTGTCATATAACAATCCAGGATACGGTCCCGGGGAATCTCAAAAAACATCCGGGGGCCTTCGACCGGAAAGCAGTTTTTCTGTCTCCGATACCTGGAATCCGTCATCAGTTTATTCAGATTTTTTATTCGCTGATTCGAGCTGCTGCTTATCATGGAAGCCTCCTGATACTTATTTGTCCTTTATCTGATCTGCCGGATCCGGCATCCTATGCTTTAAGGGCCACGGGAATTCGGCCGGTCATGTCTGCACATGCCATCCGGATTCCCGTGGCCCCTGACGGATCTCTGATCACTTTTATCTTGAAACCGTAATTTTAATATTTCCTTCCGGACTTGATACCACATAAGCGTTATCAGGCTCTGTATAGTGGAACTTCATGGTATGTTCCTCCGAATTCACATTTTCCGGAAGCACGATGGATTCCATATTGATATAAGGCTTAAAATCTGCAATCTTCAGGGTGTTGACCACGGAAGATGCCCCTCTCACAGTCAGTGTATAATCGTTATCCTTGCTGAACCTGACCTGATAGTTCTCATGATTATTCTTTATCTCAATATCTTCCGCCTTAAAAACAATATGCTTGGTGAGTGTTTTCTCAATAACGGCTTTAATGGAAATCTCCTCCAAGGTCTCATCATAGACCTGGATATCCATACCCGTCTTCTCCTGGAGCAATTCGTTGGTCAGAGCAATCTCTTCTGAATAACTCTTTGACAAGCCTTCAATGGAGATGGGATCAAGCTCAATGGAGTCCAGACCCTTGATATCACTTTCCTTTCCGGCTATCACGATTTTCTTGGGCTCATATTCCAGGGAGGCCAGACTGTAACCTTCCTGGGGTGTCCCTTCTGTCTCCAGTTTGATTGTTATCTCTTTCTGCTTCAGAATCCGAACCTTTGCCGTCACCGATGTCTGACCAAAAGTCAACATGTCGGCCGTCATTTCTTCCCCGTTCTGATCATAGATCAGGTAATCTTCGGAAGTGAATTTTTCCTTTACCGTTTCCTGAGCCTCAGTGACATCGAGATTCACGGACAGGCTGGCAATCTTCTCAACCTTGCTCTTGGGTCCTTCCACATCGATCAGACTGGGAGAGGAGGAAGTGCTGCCGATTACATAATCGTCCGCCGGCTCCCCGGTCGGATTGATCACAACCTTTACACTTTTTGTAAATATTTCTTCCAGATCCACATGGACCACCTGGGTTGATCCCAGATCGATATCCAGCTGGTCGGCAAATCTCTTGGCTGTAACCTGAATATGAACCGTTCCCAGTTCGGAAAGCTGACTCAGGTCTGCCTCCGCAATGAAATCGGATCGGTTGAGTCTGTTGATCACTGATTTATTACCCTTTACGATGATATCCACAGTCTCTCCGCTTTCCACATTGTAGGTCATTCCACCCTCGATCAGCTTTTCCCCGTTGATCATATTCACCTTGATATTGGTATACCTTTTTGTGGTAATGGGATCATTGCTTGAGGATACAAGAAACCAGATCAGAACAGCAATCGCCACGGAAAGTATCTTCATGCTTGTATTATTTTTTATCAGATCTCTCATTATTCAGCATTCCCTTCCACTTGCTAAATACATTTCTGCTGCCTGTATTTCCATTATCCATCAACATATCAAGCATCTTCTGCTGAAGTTCTTCCCGTTCAAGACTCCGGTAAAGCCTTCCATCTCTGGCCAGGGAAACCATTCCTGTTTCCTCTGAAACAATCACGGTTACGCTGTCGGAAACCTCACTGATTCCCAGTGCGGCCCGGTGACGGGTTCCAAGTTCTTTACCGACTTCCAGACTTTCCGTGAGAGGAAGGTAGCATGTTGCAGATACCACACGGTTTCCCCGGATGATCACCGCTCCATCATGGAGAGGAGTGTTCTTCTCAAATATGTTGATCAGCAGCTGACTGCTCACCAGCCCGTCCACCGTAATACCTGTCCTCTCATAATCTCCGAGCGCCACCTGGTGCTCGATGACGATAAGGGCCCCTGTTTTTACACGTCCCATCTCATAGCAGGCTCTTACGATTTCCCCAACTGTTTTTTCCGAGAAAATCTCACTCTCTTCTCCGAATTCTCCGAAGATATTCAGCCTCTCAAAAAAATTTCTTCGACCCAGCTGCTCCAGAGCCCGCCGAAGCTCAGGCTGAAAGATGATGATCACGGCAATAATGCCTACGCCAAGTGACCGGGACATAATATATGAAATTGTATCCAGCTGGAACACCTCAGCCATCAATGCGAAGAGGAGAAGAAGCAAAACTCCTTTAAAAAGTGTCCAGGCCCGGGTCAGCTGAACCCATTTGATCACATGATAAACAGCAACACTGATAATGATGATCTCGATAATGTCCGTGATGCCGAAAGCCTGGAGTGTAGCCCACTCTTTCACTCTCTTTATAAAGTCAACCAGGGTGCCACTAATTAGCATCTGTCCCATGAAAAAATATTATTCCTTTCCCTGTCTGTTCCTCTCAGATCCAGACAATTCCTTAGCTGCAGCGATATTTTCTTTAACTATATCATCTATGTCAAGCTTCTGTACTGTCGTTTTCTTCTTTTTTTCCCGGCCTGCAATCACGGCATCAGCAAAAGACCGGGTGTCAGAACCGGCCTTCTCAGTCTGGTCCGGCGCAGGGTTCTTATCCGCACGACCACTTTCTTTTTCCCGAGCTTTCTTCTCATCCGCCACGGCAGCCTTGTCCACGCTTTCAGCTTCCTTCTCCCGGGCTTTCTTCTCATCCGCCACGGCAGCCTTGTCCACGCTTTCAGCTTCCTTCTCCCGGGCTTTCTTCTCGTCTGCCACGGCAGCCTTGTCCACGCTTTCAGCTTCCTTCTCCCGGGCTTTCTTTTCGTCCGCCACGGCAGCCTTGCTGTCCGCCAAA
>CADBME010000274.1 GCA_902795715.1 uncultured Lachnospiraceae bacterium
CACAACTGGAGGGAGGTTAGGTGAGTTTATGTCTAGTATTATCGTTAAAGAGAATGAATCCTTAGACAGCGCTCTTCGTCGTTTTAAGAGAAGCTGCGCTAAGGCAGGCATTCAGCAGGAGATTCGTAAGCGTGAGCACTACGAGAAACCCAGTGTAAAGCGCAAAAAGAAATCTGAAGCTGCCAGAAAGCGTAAATACAAATAAGATTGTGCAATAAGAAGAATCCCGCATGAATGCAAGTTCGTGCGGGATTGCTTTGTTGGTGAGGATTTTGCCATGCGGACTTTCCTTTTCTTCTTATGGCGGAGTGTGCTATAATCAATAAGGACAAGGAAGTCCTTGTAAGGGAACAGACGATTGGGTCATATATATCAGATGGGAGATGACTCCTTCTTTTACAGGTGGGAGAAGATCACTTCTGTCAGTGGGGAGGTAGATTATGTTTTCTTTAAATGCATTTCTGGAAGCGGCAGAAGAAAAAAAGATTCAGATGGATGCCGCCATGGCTGTACAGGGAGGGACAATTCTCGGATTAGCCCGGTCTTCCGGAGAGATTGAGCACAATGTTTTTTCCGTGGCAAAGAGTTATCTTTCGACAGCGATCGGTATGGCCATGGATGAAGGTTTATTGAAGTTTGAAGACAAGCCGGTCGATTTTTTTGCCGACATTTTGCCGGATTCTCTTGATGAACGTTGGAACAAGGTGACCCTCTACAATCTCCTTACCATGACCACCGGTCACGGTGAACAGCTGCTCATGGCCAAGGAAAGAAGAGTTCTTCGCGGCGAGGTGGAAGGGGATCCTTCGATTACCGACCAGATGAAAAAAGAGTGGATGATCTATGCCTTTACCCGTCCCATGGTCTATGAACCGGGTCAGCAGTTCAGCTATGGCAACCTGGCTCCCTATACGGCAGGCCGGATGGTGGAAAAAGTAACGGGAATGACAGTCCGTGATTATCTCTATGAAAAACTCTGGAAGCCCATGGGCTATAAAAAACCGGAGTGGAAGACCGATCCCCAGGGTCACATCTTCCCGCCCAGTGACCTTTTCCTTGATATTACCAACATGGCAGCCCTGGGACAGATTTATCTGAACAAGGGAGTCTATAAGGGACATCGATATCTTTCGGAAGACTGGGTTAAGGCAGCGACATCCATCCAGGTTCCTTCTGTGGAGATCAATCCGTGCGGACCGGCTGCGGATGAAGGCTGCGGCTACGGTTTCTATTTCTGGATGAACAAGGGGGACGGATTCCGGGCTTACGGAAGAGAAAGCCAGTTTGTCCTTGTCCTTCCCAAAAAAGATGCCGTGATCGTGACCCAGGCCATGCATTCAAATTGTCAGGAAGTCCTGGATCTGATTTGGGAATACCTGGAACCGCAATTATAAATCGCCACTGCTAAGGAGATATACTGCTAAGGAGATAGAATTTGGGAATTTATGAAGAGGAGTACCTGTTTCCGGTAGAGCATGCCGGAAATGTGTTCGGCCGGCTTGATGCCAACATGAAAAATATAGAAAAGACCCTCCACGTGACTCTCATTTTCCGGGATGACAAGTTGAAAATGATCGGAGAGGAGGCCGACTGCCGACGGGCTAAAGCTGTTTTGGACCAGCTTTTGGTCCTGTCAATGCGCGGCAATGATATCACAGAGCAAAATGTGAATTACGCCCTGTCCCTTTCCATGAAGGATCAGACCCGGGAAATGTCCCGCCTGGATGGGGATATCATCTGTCATACGGTCATGGGCAAACCCATCAAGCCCAAGACCGTAGGCCAGAAGGATTACGTGGATGCCATCAGCAGGAAGATGATCGTCTTTGGCGTGGGACCGGCCGGTACCGGCAAGACCTACCTGGCTATGGCCAAGGCCATCACGGCTTTCAAAAATAATGAAGTCAACCGGATCATTCTGACCAGGCCGGCCATCGAGGCCGGAGAGAAGCTGGGCTTTCTGCCCGGCGACCTCCAGAGCAAGGTGGATCCCTATCTGCGTCCCCTCTATGATGCCCTCTATGAGATTATGGGGGCTGAGAACTTTATGAAAAATATGGAAAAGGGTCTGATCGAAGTGGCTCCTCTTGCCTATATGAGAGGGCGGACTCTGGATAACGCTTTTGTAGTCCTTGATGAAGCACAGAACACAACCCCGGCTCAGATGAAGATGTTCCTGACCCGGATCGGTTTCGGTTCCAAGGCCATCATCACCGGAGACCTGACCCAGAAGGACCTGCCGGACGGAAGCCGGTCCGGTCTGGATGACGCCCTTCGTATCCTGGCCGGTATTGATGAGATCGGTGTCTGCAAGCTGACAAGCGCCGATGTGGTCAGACATCCTCTGGTTCAGAAGATTGTCAATGCCTATGACGAATATGAGAAAAAGCATGGTCCGGTTGATAAAAAAAGGAACGATTCCGGAAAAAAAGAACAAAAGCGCAGAAGAAAAACGACCGGATGAGATGAAACCGGATTCTTAAGATTTTTTGCCGGGAGATATATAAAAATGCTGATCAATATTGAAAATGAATATCCCAGGCTTCTGATAGCCGATCAGGATGAGATTATCGAAAATGTCATAATTGGGGCCCTGGATTATGAGCATTGTCCCTATGAATGCCAGGTTCAGGTTCTCCTGACGGACAATGACCGGATCCGTGAACTTAACAGGGACTACAGGGACATTGACAGGGAGACGGATGTCCTGTCTTTTCCCGCTGCCGATTACCCCCTTCCCGGTGACTTCTCGGATATCGAGGAGAGGGACCCCATGGCTTTTCACCCGGAAACAGGCGAGCTGATCCTCGGAGATATTGTTCTTTCCATGGACAGGGTGCGAGAACAGGCCCGTGATTACGGCCACAGCCCCAAAAGGGAACTTGCCTTTCTGGTGGCTCACAGCATGCTCCACCTCATGGGATATGATCATATGGAGAATGGTGAACGCCTCAGGATGGAAGAAAAGCAGGAGGAAATCCTTTCCGGACTGGGTTATAGCAGGGAAGCGGATTGAATTGTGACTTCCTCTTCTTTAATGAGGAGAGTGTTCCATGAATACTAAAAATAAGAATTATGATATTATCATTATTGGCGGCGGAGCCTCTGGGATGGCAGCCGCCATATCCTCTTGCAGGTATCTTTCCGGAAATGGACAAGGAGAAAACATCCGAATCCTGATCCTTGAGAAAAAAGACCGACCCGGAAGCAAGATTCCGGCCACCGGCAACGGAAGATGCAACTTATCTAATGAATACATGGATCCCTCCTGCTACCGGTCGGAAGACCCGGACAGGTTTTGGGATATCTTTTCATCTCACGGCACAGACCGGACCCCATCTTTTTTTGAAGAAATAGGACTGGTGACAAAGAGCCTGGGAGGCTACATTTATCCCTACAATGAACAGGCATCCTCCGTCCGTAACCTTCTGGAATCGGCTCTGACCCGAAGCAAAGAGATCCGCCTGCTGACGGACCGGCAAGTCCTGTCTGTAAAGCCGGTATCTTCTGACCGGGAAGGTTCCTGCTTTCAGATTATAAGTTCAAGGGAAAAATTCTATGGCAAAAAGGTCATCATCGCCACAGGAGGATATGCCGGAACGGCCTTCGGTTGTTCGGGAGACGGATACAGGATAGCAAAAGACCTGGGCCACCATGTGGTTCCCCCTCTGCCGGCCCTGACCGCTCTGCTTTCGAAAGCTCCTTTTCTAAAGAAGCTCAACGGAGTCCGCTGCCATGCCGGAATCAGCCTCTATATCGGAGGACGCAAGGCGGCATGTGATGTCGGCCAGATTCAGTTTACAGACTACGGCGTATCCGGAGTTGTTGTATTCCAGGTCAGCCGCTATGCGGTGAAAGCTTTGCAGAATGGACCGGATAAGAAAGGGCCGGGAGAAAAAGTCCTTCTTACCATTGATTTTATGCCGGATTACAGCCGGGACCAGGTAAAGGAGATTCTTCTGTCCATGAGCCGGATCGGCTCAGGCCGCGACATGGCCTCTGTTATGGAAGGACTTTTTCACAGCAAATTGATTCCGGTCATCCTCCGGGAAGCCGGGATGGAAGGGGATCAGGAAAGCTGTAATATATCTTCGGAAAAGAAATGGCCGGGAATCCTGGAGGCCATCAAGAGCTTCCCCTTGAAAATAACAGGTTACAAAGGATATGATAAAGCCCAGGTAACCCAGGGCGGAGTGCCTCTTGATGAGCTGGATGTCAATCTTGAGTCCGGAAAACATAGAGGACTCTATTTTACCGGAGAAGTGGTCGACGTGGACGGAATCTGCGGAGGCTACAATCTCCAGTGGGCCTGGACAAGCGGAGGTATTGCCGGAAGAGCCGCGGCAGAGGCTGTCCTGGACGAGGAGTGCATGTGAAATGTTAAGAGCAAGTCAGATAACATTAGCTGTGAATCACACAGAGGAAGATCTGCTAAAGGAGATTAGCCGCAGAGCAGGAGGAGTCCGCCCCAGGGAGATCCGGATTGTCCGCAGGTCCCTGGATGCCAGGAAAAAGCCGGACCTTTTTTTTAGCTACACGGTGGATGCCTCATTCGACAATGAAAAGCAGATTCTGACGAAAAAGAAAAGATATTTTAATCCATCAGATCATACACGATACCGGCTTTTCAATCAGGACAGCAGGGAGTTTCCTGCAACCGACTCTGACCTGGGACAAAGACCGGTCATCGTGGGCACAGGTCCTGCCGGCCTCTTTGCAGGGCTGGCCCTGGCCCGGGCCGGTATGTGTCCGCTTCTCCTGGAAAGAGGGGACCCTGTCGAAGAAAGGAAGCGGGTCGTTGATTATTTTCTGGAAAAGGGCCAGCTGGATCCGGAATCCAATGTCCAGTTCGGGGAAGGAGGAGCCGGTACTTTTTCAGACGGCAAACTCAATACCATGGTAAAAGATAGGACCGGACGCAACCGCTTTGTCCTGGAAGAACTGGTCCGTTACGGCGCTCCCGAAGACATTCTCTATGAGGCCAAACCCCATATCGGGACTGATATTTTGTCAGGAGTAACTTCATCCATCCGCAAAGATATAGAAAAAATGGGCGGAAGGGTCTGTTTTCGAACCAGGCTGGAAGACCTCATCATCCGCGACGGCCGGCTTGAAGGGATCCTGCTTGTTCAGAAGGGAGAAAGAAGGGAAATCCCCTGTAAAAAACTGATTCTGGCACCGGGCCACAGCGCCAGGGATACCTTTTCCACATTATATGAAAGAGGACTGGTTATCCGGCAGAAAGCTTTTGCCATCGGGGTCCGGGTGGAACACCCGGCAGACATGATCGAACGAAGCCAGTACGGCCTCACAAGGGAGGAAGCCCTGGCCGGGAATCCGGCCTGCGGCTGGGACAGACTGCCGGCTGCCTCCTACAAACTGACCCATAAGTGTAAGAACGGAAGGGGAATCTATACCTTCTGCATGTGCCCGGGAGGCTATGTCATCAATTCCTCATCCGAAGAAAAAAGACTCTGCGTAAACGGCATGAGCCAGCATAAAAGAGACGCCAGGAATTCCAACAGCGCGGTGATCACCACCGTTGGCCCGGAAGACTTCGGATCCTCCCATCCTCTGGCAGGCCTGGAATACCAGAGAAAATACGAAAGCATGGCCTGGTTTTTAGGCCGGGGCAAAGTACCCGTTCAGCTCCTGGGGGATTTCCTTGTGGGAAGAACCTCTGTAGGAGTCGGAGACATCGAACCTTCGGTCAGGGGTGGATGGGCCTTCGGCAATCTGAACCTCTGTCTGCCCGACTATGTATGTGAGAGCCTGACGGAAGGTATGAAAGCCTTTGGCAGGAAAATAAAAGGATTTGACAGACCGGATACTATTTTATGCGGCGTGGAAACCCGGACCTCCTCCCCCATACGGATTGAAAGGGGAGAAGACTGCCAGTCCAACATCAAAGGAATTTATCCCTGCGGCGAGGGAGCCGGATACGCAGGCGGAATCATGTCAGCTGCCATGGACGGACTCAAATGCGCCGAAGCTTTGTTAAGGTGAAAAGAAGGAAAGGATTATAGAATGGATAATGTAGATATCGACCGGATCAACACTCTGTATCATAAGATGAAAGCAGTGGGACTGACACCCGAGGAAGAAGAAGAACAGAAAAGACTGAGAAAGGCCTACATCATGGCCATCCGCAGAAACCTGAGAGGATCCCTGGATAATATCTCCATAAAAGAAGCGGACGGATCCATCACTAACCTGGGAGAAAAACATGGAAAAAAAGGAACTTCGAATTAAAATGAAAAAGATCCGGGACCAGCTGCCCATAGAAGTAAGAAGGCAGGCTGACCGGACCATTTTCAATATTCTGAAGAACCTGGATGAAATCAAATCCAGCCGGGTAATTTATACATACGTTTCCTTCGGATCAGAAGTATCCACCCGGGAGATCATGGCCTGGTGCCTGGACCAGAAAAAATGTCTGGCCGTCCCGGGGATCGAAGGAAAAGAAATGAACTTTTACAGGGTGACATCCCTGTCAGAACTTGTACCAGGCATCTGGGGTATCCCGGAACCCGCCGGAAAGAGACAGCCTGTGACCCAACCGGGCATCATGCTGGTACCCGGTCTGGCCTTTGACAAAAAAGGATACCGGCTGGGCTACGGCGGAGGATTCTACGACCGCTACCTGGCACGTCGGCCCGACCTGCAAAAGACCAGCATAGGACTGGCCTACCAGGTCCAGCTGGTGGACAAGCTGCCCGTAGAAGCCTGCGATTTGCCTGTGCAACGAATAGTCAGGTAGTGGGACAGTGGGGACGTTTCATTTCGTCCCACATTGTAGATTATTAAACAATGTGGGACGAAATGAAACGTCCCCACTGTCCCACTACCGGCAAAATGTATCGATAGTGCTTAATATAACCTTGTGCAGATAGGGTTTGTATTCTTCCATGGTGACCGGCTGCTTATAGAGGATGCAGCTGCAGGCGGTAGAACCTACCAGCTCTAGTATGGTGAATAACATAAGCTCGGGGTCATCGCAGCTGATCTGATATCGATTCAGCATCTCGATGTAATTGTCATAAAAGCGTACGGATTCTTCAGGTACATTTTTCTGGAAGGCCGTCCCGAGAACACCCCATGACAGGTTTTTGGTGATAAAAGACAGCAGACCCTGGTCTTTTTCAAGACGGTCGATGAGGAAATCGGCTGTCATCAGGATGGATTCTTCAAAAGATTCCGGTTTTCTGATTTGAATTTCCCTGTGGGCGGCAGCGAGAAGCTGGGCTGTCTTATGGGCGATCAGTTTATCCCTTATGTCATATTTATCTTTAAAATACAGGTAGAATGTCCCTTTTGCCAGACCCGCCCGGTTGACGATATCCGAGATGGTGGTTCTGGCAAATCCTTTCTCATGAAACAATTCAAAAGCGGTTGTAAACAGAGTATTCC
>CADBME010000275.1 GCA_902795715.1 uncultured Lachnospiraceae bacterium
AGGCCGCCGCTTTCATGCGGCAGCCTCGTTATCTCCAGTTCTTGATTCGCTCGTATTTTAAAAATGATGCGGCGGCGGAACATCCATCCCCATATCATCGAGAAGGTCAGGGTCCATCTCCACAGGATCGATGTGGGCGGATGATCCGTACATATCACGACCTACAAGATTATGGCGCATCCGGCTCTTTTCAATCAGCTCACTGATCAGCTGCTTCACCCTCTTGCTCTGAGAGATATTTTCCAGCCGAACCACCGGGGTAGACCGGTCTTTGGTATTGAGCTCAATAGTCCCTGTCCCGCAAAGTCTCTGGCCCAGAGACCTGGTCAGGGTGACATCGAGAATCCTGTAGAGCAGACACTCGTCCTCCCTGGAAGAAAGGAAACCCTTGCTGATATAGAGCCGCTCCGCGTCAACTTTATACTTGGTAAAACTCAGAGGAAACCAGAGATGATGCTTGCGGTCATTCCAAATGATCGGCAACCCCTCTCCTCTAATGTCATCGTCATGAATTCTGGACATCTTCTAACTCCTTTCTCCTGCCACACTGACAAAAGCAGGCAGCGATTATTCTTTCCCTCTGCATATTTGCTGCTGATTCTGCATTGATTATATCACCAATCCTACTGGCCGTACAAGCGAAAGCAGAAAATGCATTTTTACCTCTTTTTGCATCCTTTCCTTCCTTATGCTATGATAATAGAACAAAGAGTCTCACTTGCGAGACTCTAGCGTCGAGTGCGGTCGCGTCAGCGACATATTTCTTTACGCGCGAGTGTGCATTCCCCGGAAGGTTTATGGTATAGGAAATGCGGAGTAATTCCCTATACCATAAAAAAAGGATCACATTCTTATTCTGCAATGATCATAAAGCAGACAAGAAACCTGAGGTGTCGCGCAACTCGCGCGGAATCGTCAAGACGATTCCGATTGAACATTAATTATCATTAATACGAACAGGAGGACAAGCCTCATGGCCTTTGACGGCGTAGTAATAGCAAATGTAGTACATGATATGAACCGTCTCCTCACAGGGGGACGCATCTATAAAATATACCAGCCCGAGCCGGATGAGCTGCTGCTGGTCATCAAGAACCAGCGGGAAAACCATCGCCTGCTGATCTCGGCAGGAGCCAGCCTGCCCCTGATCTATTTCACATCTTCCAATAAAGCCAACCCATTGACTGCCCCCAACTTCTGCATGCTCCTGCGCAAACATATCAGCAACGGCCGCATCCTGAAGGTGGACCAGCCAGGCATGGAGAGGATCGTTGAGATGACCATCGAACACCTCAATGAACTCGGCGACATCTGCAGGAAGAAACTGATCATCGAGATCATGGGTAAACACAGCAACATCATTTTTGTCGATGAAAGCGGCATCATCATTGACAGCATCAAGCATATTTCGGCTCAGATCAGTTCTGTCCGGGAAGTACTTCCGGGAAGAAATTACCAGACCCCTCCCGGACAGGGGAAGATTTCCCTCCTGACGCTCACGGCGGACTGGATGAATCAGGTGCTGCTGAAAAAAGCCAGTTCTGTACAGAAGGCCATCTATGGGTCTCTTTCCGGTATCAGTCCTCTTCTGGCCAACGAACTTTGCTATCGGGCCGGTATTGATGGCAATGCCGCTGTCGCTTCCCTTTCTGAAAATGACCAGGCCTCCCTCTACGGAGAGCTGGTCCGGCTGAAAACCCTAATCGAGTCTGGGGATTTCCACCCCAACATCGTCTATCAGGGCAAAGAGCCCAGGGAGTTTGCCTCTGTAGAACTCAGTATGTTCCCGGATCTGGAAGCCCGTTCTTTTCCCAATATCTCCATGGTACTGGAAACATTCTATGCCGAGCGGGAGCTGGTAACCAGAGTCCGTCAGAGATCCTCCGACTTACGGAGAGTTGTGCAAAATGCTCTGGAGCGGACGGCAAAAAAATATGACCTCCAGCTAAAACAGCTGAAGGACACAGAAAAAAGAGACAAATATAAAGTATATGGAGAACTCCTCCACACCTACGGCTATGACATCAAGCCCGGACAAAAATCCTTGAAATGCATCAACTATTACGATAATCAGGAGCTGACGATCCCCCTGGATCCCACCCTGGATCCCATGGCAAATGCAAAAAAATATTTTGACCGATACGGCAAGCTGAAAAGGACTTATGAGGCTCTCACAAGCCTGACGGAAGAGACCCATGCCCAGCTTCTTCACCTGGAATCCATCAGCAACTCCCTGGAGATTGCCCGGGATGAAAATGACCTGACAGTAATCCGGGAAGAACTGACGGAATATGGTTATCTCAGAAACCACAACAGAGGAAAGAAGGGCAAAAAAATCGCCGGCAAAAGCAAGCCCTTCCACTATATTTCCTCTGATGGCTTCCATATGTATGTAGGCAGAAACAATTATCAAAATGAAGAACTGACCTTCCGTCTGGCCAATGGCAAAGACATGTGGTTCCACGCCAAGCAGATGGCCGGTTCCCACGTGATCGTCAAACTGGAAACCGCCAGTGAACTGCCCGACCGGACCTATGAGGAAGCAGCCCGCCTGGCAGCCTTCTACTCGAAAGGCCGGAAAGCCCCCAAAGTAGATGTAGACTACACAGAGCGCAGGAATCTGCGTAAACCGCCCCATGCCAAACCCGGCTTCGTCATCTATCACACCAACTACTCGATGACCATTGAGCCTGACATCAGTCAGATTCAGGAATTAATCTGAGATCTCATATAC
>CADBME010000276.1 GCA_902795715.1 uncultured Lachnospiraceae bacterium
CGGGCATCCTTTGGAAAATAGTTTTCCCAGGGAATATCCCGTATCCCCTGAAATAGTTCTTCAAAGGTTACCGCCTTGAATTCTCCGCATTTGAGCAGGATACGCTGGGCTGACCGGAGAAATACATTGGCTCTTGGCCCGGCTTCAATTCCACCGGCAAAAACAATCCTTCCGTCCTCTACAGACCGGATTTCATATCCGAGTTTATCGATTTCTCTTTTACAGACAGCTTCCAGCCCGAAATGGCAGGGAACCATATATTCATAGAGATTTTTCATCTTTTCTTTACTTCCCGATTACCTTGGCATATTTCTTTTTGCCCCTCTTGAGGACACGGCCTTCCGGACCCAGATCTTCCAGACTGTAGCTGGCTTTGATATCGGTCACCTTCTCACCGTCCAGAGATACGCCGCCCTGCTGGACATTTCTTCTGGCCTCAGACCGGTTGGGTGCCAGCTCTGCCTTGACCAGAAGCCCGAGAATATCGATGGATCCGTCTCTGAGATCTTCTTCTCCAATCTCATAGGTTGGCATGTTGGCTGTCGCTGCGCCGCCTGCGCTAAAGAGGGCCTGTGCTCCCTCCCTTGCCTTCTTTGCTTCTTCCTCTCCGTGAACCAGACCAGTCAGTTCATAAGCCAGGATATCCTTGGCCTTGTTGAGCTCACTGCCCTCCCACTTGTCCATGGCATCGATTTCCTCAAGGGGCAGGAAAGTCAGCATACGAATGCACTTGAGCACATCGGCATCGGATACATTTCTCCAGTACTGGTAGAAATCAAAAGGTGAAGTTTTATTGGGATCCAGCCACACAGCTCCGCTCTGGGTCTTGCCCATCTTCTTGCCTTCGGAATTCAGCAGAAGGGTGATGGTCATAGCATGGGCATCCTCTCCAAGCTTTCTCCGGATCAGCTCTGTGCCGGCTAACATATTGCTCCACTGGTCATTTCCTCCAAACTGCATATTGCAGCCGTATTTTCTGTAGAGTTCCAGGAAGTCATAGGCCTGCATGATCATATAGTTAAACTCGAGGAAGGATAAGCCTTTTTCCATACGCTGCTTGTAGCATTCTGCCCGGAGCATGTTGTTGACAGAGAAGCAGGCTCCTACTTCACGAAGAAGGTCAATATAGTTCAGATCCATCAGCCAGTCTGCATTGTTGACCATCATGGCCTTATCATCTGAAAAATCGATAAAGCGGCTCATCTGCACTTTAAAACAGTCAATATTGTGCTGAATGGTCTCTTTGGTCATCATCTGACGCATATCGGTACGGCCGGAGGGATCTCCGATCATTCCCGTACCCCCACCTAGAAGGGCAATGGGTTTGTTTCCGGCCATCTGAAGGCGTTTCATAAGACAAAGGGCCATAAAATGCCCCACATGCAGGCTGTCAGCTGTCGGGTCAAAGCCGATGTAGAAGGTCGCTTTTCCCTCGTTGACCATGTTTCTGATTTCTTCTTCATTGGTAACCTGGGCAATCAGTCCTCTTGCCACAAGCTCGTCATATACTTTCATCCTTCGTTTCCTCCCATTTTAAACAGAGTACAAATGAAAAGCCCGCCCCCTAAAGGACGAGCTTGACTTTCGTTCTACCACCATTATTCGCAGTGCTGTTTTGTTAAAATCAAAGCCTTATCCCATATTATCAAGGCCTGCACATCCGCATATGCCTTGTCTATGCCTTAACGCAAGCTTTTTCAATAATAACAATGATTCTATCGAATGAGCCTGCATTTGTCAACCATCAATCAGAATAAAGCCTCCTGTATTCCAGCGATGGTCAAAGTAGAGATTGACAGCTTTGGGATTGATCCGGGGAAACATATACTGCATCAGGCTGGATAAGCGATCTCTCTTTAAGCGCTGCCGGCTTCCGGCCCAATCTCTGGTTGCGGAATCCGCAAAGATCACTTTTCCGGTCCGGTCATATCCCAGGAGAACCATGGTGTGATAGGAACCGGCATATCTTCGATCATTGATCGAGACAGGTATCCCTCTTTTTTTCCGGATCCGGCTGGTTTCGATCACGACTGGTCTTCCTGACTTCAGATGCTTTTCAATAAGAAAATAAGCCTGGCGGTCCCTGTATGCTCCAATATATCGGTTTCTTATACCTTCCGATTCCAGGATTCTGGAGATGCCGTAAAGAGTCACCGGCATCTGCCTTTGACATGATCCCGAATAATTGGCCATCCACACCTCATCCGGGAAATGTCCTGCTTCCACAATCCGGATGGTATCATCCGGTCTTAAAGCCCTGTAATCCGGGCAATAAGCAGCCAGCAAGCTGGTCAGACTGCAGCAGGCGCAGCCATGGTGATTGATATAATCACTGTAATCACCATAGGTCATGGCATTCTGGGCGAAAACAGGGAAGGAAGCAAAAGATGTCCTGACCAAAAGCTGTGAACAGGCAAGGTCACGGGGATCTCCCTTTGCCGTAAGAAACCAGTCTCCATCACTGTTTTTTTGGCATTTTAAAATGATTTCGGGAATCCGATTCATTGATTTCCTTTTTCTCCCTCAGTCGTGGTTCCTGTCTGACTCCTGATAGGTGATCAGAATTTGAAGACAGCGACACCGTAAGCCGGCAGGTCATAGGCAATAGAGAAGGGTCTTCCATCGCATTCGGACTTGACCGGTTTATAAGTAAGGGGTCTTTCCTTTCCTTCTCCGCCAAATCTGGCATCATCACTGTTGAGAACCAGCTTATGCTTGCGCCGGCAGGTCGTTCCTACCCGGTAATCCGGACGGGCTACCGGTGTGAAATTGCAAACGAAAAGCATGTTGTTCTTTCCATTCTCCGAATGGCGTACAAAGGAAAAGATGCTGCGGTCGCCGTCATTGGGATTGATCCACTCAAAGCCTTCCGGCCAGCAATCGTATTCATAAAGGCATTTATTGGTCTTATAAAGATGAAGGAGTTCCTTAACATAATCCTGCATCCACCGATTTCGATTCTCAGCCAGAAGGAACCAGTCAAGCTCCCGGGCCTCACTCCATTCCCTGTGCTGGCCGAATTCCTGTCCCATGAAAAGGAGTTTCTTTCCGGGATGGCCGAACATGAAAGCATAGCCTACCATCAGATTTCGGAACTTATCATCGTAAAGTCCCGGCATCTTCTCGACCATGGAACACTTGAGGTGAACTACCTCGTCGTGGGAAAGAACCAGCATGTAATTTTCGGCATAAGCATAACTCATGGCGAAGGTCATTTTATTGTGGCTTCCCTTCCGATAGAGGGGATCCAGCTTCATGTATTCGAGGAAGTCATGCATCCACCCCATATTCCACTTGAGGCTGAAATCCAGACCTCCGTACTGAGCCTGGTCTGTAATCTTGGGCCATGCGGTAGATTCCTCTGCAATCATGACAGCTCCCGGATTGCGGCCTTTGACCACTGTATTCAGATGCTTGAAGAACTCAATTGCTTCCAGATTCTCATTGCCCCCGTATTCATTGGCAACCCACTGGCCATCCTCACGGCCGTAATCGAGATAGAGCATGGAAGCAACCGCATCTACCCGGAGTCCGTCCACATGATATTTTTCTACCCAGAAAAGAGCATTGGAAATCAGGAAATTCTTTACCTCTGTCTTGCCGAAATCAAATACCTTGGTTCCCCAATCCGGATGTTCACCCTTTCTGGGATCAGCATATTCATAGAGGCAGGTTCCGTCAAACTCTGCCAGTCCAAAGGCATCTCTTGGGAAATGGGCCGGTACCCAGTCCAGAATCACACCAATGTTGTTCCTGTGCATATAGTTCATAAAAAACTGAAAATCCTGAGGAGACCCGTGGCGGGATGTCGGTGCAAAATAATTGGTGACCTGATAGCCCCAGGATCCATCAAAGGGATGCTCGGCAATACCCATCAACTCTATGTGGGTATAGCCCATCTCTTTCACATATTTGGCCAGGCGGACTGCCAGCTCCCTGTAGTTGTAATATCCGTCCTCATCCTCATCGGTAACCGGATGGCGCATCCAGGAGCCCGGATGTACTTCATAGACTGACATGGCATCCTTCCTGGAATTAAAATGCAGCCTCTTTTCCATCCATTTCTTATCTGTCCAGCGGAAACCGGAAAGATCTGTTACAACCGATGCATTGTTGGGTCTTTTCTCAGCCTGGAAGGCAAAGGGATCTACTTTCTGGATTTTCTCTCCCTTCTCGGTTGTGATACAGTATTTGTAAATCTGTCCTTTCTTGAAACCGGGAATAAAGAGTTCCCAGATTCCAAGGGGTTTGAGCCTGTTCATAGGCGTCGCGTCTTCATTCCATCCATTGAAGTCGCCAACAATATGCACCGCTTCTGCATTCGGTGCCCATACGGCAAAATATACCCCCTTCTTCCCGTCGTGTGTCAGTACATGGGCCCCTAATTTGTTATATATGTCATAATGGGTACCCGTTCCAAACAGATACTGATCGTATTCCGTAACAAAATTATAATCTTTTTGCTCTGCCATCTTCCCCTCCCAAAGGTATTCATTAGTATTTGTAAACAGGCCGGTCACAGACCGGTGTATCTGATTATAACACAGAACGGGCGATTGCGAAACTTGCAATCGCCCGTTTAATCATATCCTTTTTAAATAATAGAAAAATGGAATAGCTGTAATATGGGATTTTATGAACGTATCAGCAGATTTCCTTAATCCAGCCTTCCGGGGCCTCAATATGTCCCATCTGAATTCCGGTAAGGGTCTCATAGAGCTTCCGGGTAATCGGACCCATATCCTCCATACCGCTGGGGAAGAGGATTTCCTTGCCATGGTCGACAATCTTACCCACCGGTGAAATTACAGCTGCCGTACCGCAGAGACCACATTCTGCAAAGTCTTTTACTTCATCAAAGAAGACTTCCCTGTGCTCCACTTCCATATCCAGATAATGCTCTGCCACATACATGATCGACCGGCGGGTGATCGAGGGCAGAATACTGTCGGATTTGGGTGTTACAAGTTTCCCGTCCCTGGTGATGAAAATAAAGTTGGCTCCACCGGTCTCCTCAACCTTAGTCCTGGTTCCCGGATCCAGATAAAGGTTCTCATCGAATCCCTCTTTATGGGCATCTATAATGGCATGAAGGCTCATGGCATAGTTGAGGCCTGCTTTGATGTGACCGGTTCCGTGGGGGGCTGCCCGGTCAAAATCGGAAACACGAATAGTGATCGGCTTCACGCCACCCTTGAAATAAGGACCTACCGGTGTTACAAAAATCCTGAACTGGTATTCATCAGCAGGTTTCACGCCGATTACAGGATTAGACCCGAACATATAGGGACGGATGTAGAGAGTGGCACCGGAACCGTAGGGCGGAACCCAGGCCGCATTTGCCTTTACAGTCTCCACAACACTTTCTACAAAGCGATCTTCCGGGAAGACAGGCATTTCAAGTCTTCTAGCAGAATCAGCCATACGTGCTGCATTCAGATCGGGGCGGAAACAGACAATTCTTCCATCTTCCGTCGTATAAGCCTTCAGTCCCTCAAAAATAGTCTGAGCATACTGGAAAACACCGGCACACTCATTGAGAACAATATTGGCATCTTCCGTAAGGCCGCCTTCATCCCATGCTCCATCCTTGTAATTGGAAACAAACCTCTTATCCGTGACCTGATAAGCGAAGCCCAGCTCTCCCCAGTTGATATCCTTCTTCTGCATAATCTCTACTTCCCTTCATTCATAAATTTTAACCAATTGCGAATATTATTTCGCGAACTGCTGCCAATTATTATAGCACACTCTTTAGTCTTTTACCAATATTTAAATCGAGTTATTGGACGGAAGGGGCTGCGGTCTCCGGCTTTATGGCGGGCAAAGAAGGAGCCCGGGCGGAAAATTCCTTGCCCGGGCTGCAGTCCTGTCATTATCTGGCAGACTTGTGCAGAGAAAGATGCACAAGTTGGTCTCGCAACCCGCGGGGAATGGTCAAGACCCTTCCGATCGGGCTGGTAAAAAGACTTACAGAGTGATTCACTGTAAATCTGTTCCATTACCGGATGTCCCATTATTATTCTCTGCAGGAGTCGTGTTGTTGTTATCTTCTGTCGGTGGAATGTAATTTGGATCTTCTGCCGGATTGTCCGTAGGCTGATCTTCAACTACTTCTTCTTCCGGGGTCTCCTCCGGAATCTCATTCTTCTTGGTGTAGACCAGGACATATCCTCCGCTGCTGCTTGCTCCACCCCAGTAATTGGTATTCTTGATCTTCTTGCAGGGGAACATATAGTGGATCAGCTCATTGATTCCGGCTAATTTGATTCTCTGCCAGGATCCGAAGGAAGACCGGTTCACCGAATCAGCCACGATAACACTGCCGGTATCCGTGATTCCAAGCATAGCCATGGTGTGGTAGCTGTTGGTCCACTTGCTGGTTACTTTCCCGGTTGCCCTGTTCTTCTTTGACACGACAAAGACGACCGGCTGACCGCTCTTTAAGTGGCGTACAATCTCATTTCTTGCGCCTGCATCGTTAAAGAAGCGGACGTACCTGGTTTCTACTCCGTAATAAGTAAATATCTTCGTGATTCCGTTCAGGCTGAGCGGAAGCTGATTTTTGTAGCTTTTCTTATAGTTGTTGGTCCAG
>CADBME010000277.1 GCA_902795715.1 uncultured Lachnospiraceae bacterium
CAATGTCGATCTTACCGCTATCCAGCCATGGGCAAGAATCTATGTCTATGAATGTATTACCTGTTATATCCCCCTGGGCATGATCTTCGTCTACCGGAACACCATGCAGGGCTGCGGCTACAGTCTCCAGGCCATGACTCTGGGAATCATGGAACTGGCAGCCAGGACCGTCGCAGCTTTCCTGGCAATCTTCTTTCATTTTTATCCCCTGGCCTGCGGAGCGGATCCTCTGGCCTGGCTGACCGGCGGTCTTTTCGCCTGGTTTATGTACAGGATGGTGTTGAGAAAAATCTCCGTGACTAGTCCATAGCCCTCTTCAGAACCTCAAGGACATGGGCTCTGCACTCTTCTCTGGTCTCAAAGAGGTAGGATTCGTATATTTTTTCTTTTCCGATAAACATAGAGGGATTGGCGTAATAATCATACTGGTCGGCAATCTCAGGATGTTCATATTCATTGATTTTTTCAAATTCCACCTTGCCATACTCAGGGTTTTCGGCAATCAGCTCAGCCAGAACTTCATCAGCCTGGCGGCAATAGGGACAGGTATCCAAATGGAAATAAGTTACTTTTTTCATAATGTGTCACGGCTCCTTTCTAAACGATTGCCGACAGGCTGGCCTGGATTCCGGCCGCCACTTCCGGCTTGTTCATGGAATAAACATGAATATTGGCAATACCATGGGCGTACAAATCAATAATCTGTTCCGTGGCATAGATCACCCCGGCCTGCTTCATCGCTGCGGGATTTCCCCCGAATCGGTCGACCATGGCCAGAAATCTCTCCGGAACGATGGTACCGGACATGGCCACAGTCCTTTTCACCTGGCTGGCGTTGGTGATGGGCATGATTCCGGCGATGATGGGAACATGAATCCCGATCTCTCTCGCCCTGTAGAGGAAATGGTAAAAAACAGTATTATCATAAAAGAGCTGGGTGGTCAGAAAATCCACGCCGGCATCTACTTTTTCTTTCAGAAATTTCAGATCCTCATCCCGGTTTTTGGCTTCCACATGGCCTTCCGGATAGCAGGCAGCTCCGATGCAGACATCAGGAGCCTGCTGGCGAATATCCTCGATCAGCTGAATGGCATGACTATAGTCATTGCAGGGAGCTCCTCCCTCCGGGATGTCCCCGCGAAGAGCCATAATATTATGAAGACCGTTTTCTTCATAGATTTCGATCATCTTGCGGACATGGTCCCGGCTCGACGATACACAGGTAAGGTGGGGCAGAACGGGGGTTTTGTATTCTTCCTGGAGTCTGGCAGCAATATCCACCGTAAAGCGGCTGGTTCCTCCTCCTGCTCCATAGGTAACACTCATAAAGTCCGGCTGCAGGGATGCTATCTTTTCCGTGGCCTCCAGGACAGTTTCCATCCGGTCCGAGGTCTTGGGAGGAAAAACTTCAAAAGAAAGCGTCCTTTCTTTCTCTTTCAGCAAATCGGATATCTTCATGGGTTCAACTCCTTTCTTATTTCATATTTCATATTTTTTCTTCATTTCATTTATCTCTCAATTATCTTCCCATACTTCTCAAAACAACTCAAACTTCTTATACTGGTCAAACCTGTCACAGGCTGATACCGGAAAACTGAATCAGCAGTCCCCAGAAGACCCCGGTCAGGTAGAGGAGAAGGATAATCTTCACATTCTCCAAAATCTCCTTGTTGGTCCGGAAAAGAACCAGTATGCCTATACCTGCTCCTACAAGGAGTCCGGCCATCATCTGGGATGCCGGGATCAGACCGTTGATATACATCTCGGTCAGGACAACCGAAGCAGCGCAATTTGGAATCAGACCGACTATCCCCGAAAGGAAAACCCCCATAACGGGAATACTGTGAAGAAAACCTGCAAGGCTGTCTTCCCCGATCCAGGCAATCAATCCGTTAAGAACAAAAGTGACCAGGAAAATGGTTCCGGCAATCTGAAGAGTATGGCGGATTGCCGGGATAAGAATTCCCTGTCCCGATTGGCAATGGCAGTGGTCATGTTCGCAGAGATCATGAATATGTTTTACATGGCTGTGCTTTTTCCGGCGTCTTCTGATAATCGCATCGATCAAAAAGCCGCTGATCATACCCAGAAGACACTTTAAAGCAAGAATACGGAAAATGGTTCCTGCGGCCACCCTTTCGGAAATGAAAATAGGCAGCATCTCATCCGAAGTCGACAGGAAGATCGCCAGCAAGGTTCCCAGACTGATGACTCCGCCGGAATAGAGCCCGGAAGCTGAAGCTGAAAAACCGCACTGAGGAATGATACCGGCCAGGGCGCCCCAGAAAGGTCCCAGGAAACGGGTCCTTTCCAGCACCAGGTTAGAACCTTTACCCGCTGCATCCTCAATGTATTCCATCAGAAGGTAAGCCAGAAAAAGGAAAGGAATTATTTTTAATGTATCAATGGAAGTATCAATAAAAACATCAGTTATCGCATCAAATAGCATGCTGTATTCCTTTCTTTGTCTCCTGTCCTAATACAGAATCCCTCTACCTGCCTTTTCTCCTGCTTTTTATGATGTGGTTGAATACGGCTCCCACAAGAATCACCACCAGGGCAATCATCAGAACTTTTTTGGCTGCTTCCTGGGGAATCAGCCCTTTTTCTCCGATTGTATCCTTATAAAAAG
>CADBME010000278.1 GCA_902795715.1 uncultured Lachnospiraceae bacterium
AAAAAGAACGTGAAAGAGTCTGGAAAGAATATATCAGAAAGAATAAAGAGTTATTATCCTAATTGGAAAGCGGTCAGAACTGATCTGGGATATCCAAAGTTGTTTAGGGTCTTTCATTAGGGGCATTCCGTGGGGGCAAACTTTAGTGCAACCCGGAACATGTTGCGATGCATGAGGCACAGAGCATGGACAGGAAAGAGGCAATGAATGCCGCAGCTTCCGACAGAGGTGTCAGTAAGCGTGACATATATGCCACTCTTGAAAAGGAGAAATCGATAAAATACAAAGCATTGATGCGTTTAAAAATCATATCCACATTTTTCTTTTAAATACTTAGAAAGTTCTTTTCGACATCTTGACAAAATTGATTTTATCTTACTTTGTGTATAACCTGTTTTCCTGGACAACTCTTCTATAGTATCCAAATAAAAATACCTTCTGATAAATATTATTCTCTTGTATTCGGACAGTTTTTTTATTCCGTCATTCAGGCAAGCTACAATGATTTTATCCTCTACTAATTTTTCGACGTTAACATTCGAAGGTATGATTTGCTCAATTTCATCCGAAATATCAATTATAACCGCCTGCCTTTTTTGACAATTTTCCCTTCGCATTCTGTCAATGGAAATATGTCTTGCTATTTTTGCTAAAAAGGGAAGAAGAAAGTTTCTTGGTTCGTGTGGAGGGATACGTTCCCAACTCTCCATATACGTATCATTTTCACACTCGTCGGTAATATCTATGTTATCTACTATTCTAAAAATAATCCCACGCAATACGGAGCCATACTTATTTTGAACTTCTGTGATGGCTGAATCATCCCTATTAAAATATAAATCAACAATCATGGAATCATCCATCATAATAATCTCCATTTAATTCCTTAGATAAAGCTACTCAGTAGGTTTTTCTATTTTATCGAAAGCTACAACAGCATATTCCATCCAAGGTAATTCCATGTATAAGTATATAGTAGAATCATCTTGGGGATTAAGATATATGGCTCCTTCGACATCAAACCACGAAACGAGTTCCCTGTCTTCCTTTGGACACTGGTAATCACCGGTATAATGAATTATTTCTCCATAGTATTCAAAACAGTTTAAAAATTCCTCTGGTGAAGTTCTCAACCCAGGTGGAGTGTCTTTCGGAGCCACTATTATATCGCGCACCCCTCTTACCACGCCTCTCCTCCATTCGTAATAATTCCCATTTACGTATATTGTCGGATAAGCCTTATGAAAATAATGATCATTGGGATCGGCTACGATAAATTCATCAGGAGTTCCTAAACCGTAAATAATTACTTCATTATCTATCGTGGAAGCCGGTTCAGTGAAAAGATTTATTAAGCTGATAAAACCAAAATACATACAGGCAATTATCAAGCAACCTTGAAGTGAATTCATTACATATTTCCTGATTTTAACTTTTACACAGGAAGAACTTTGAAGAATGTATTTTTCGTCAATCGAACCCGTCAATTCCAATAAATTGTAGATTTTTTCGATGTTCATAGATAGTATATCCCTTCAAGACTAGGGGGGCTGTCATTTTAGTTGATCTAATCAACTGAGTGAAGCCCCCTGTATATTTACTTATATATTACCAGGTATGACAGATTCCTTCTTGTAGAAACATATCATGCCCGTAAGCGCTTGTAAAAACATAATTAGTTCCATTGAATGTTGCCGTCGATATACCGGCACCATAAGATGGATCCATCACATTAATGCTTTTGACGGAAGGTGAAATATATGAAATTGAATAAATAGTACATGCATGTCCATGTGCGACTGGAGGATTTGTATTAGAATACCAAACAAATCCTCCGTAAATTGGGTACCCTGCAGATAAGTTGGATATCATCGCACTATCGGATGGAACAGCGTTTTGATAAGTATAACTCATGGAATAATTGTTTTGCATAAAAAATGCAACGTTGGAACCGGGCATTCCGACATCTATAACAGATGGTGAATTAAAGCATTGTGATGAAACTGCTCCTGCTGTAAGGGTGGTTCCGCTTAAATAATTCTTTATGCAAGCAAGCGTAGCAGCCCAACAAAGATTAGAATATGGGTACTGTGTTACATAAGAGACATTACAGCTATATGTATTAAGAGTACTTCTCGCCAACCCACTATCTGAGAAGCCCAGCATAGTTAAATCTGATGCTGAAGAGAGTTGTACGTTTGAAAAATCTATATCCGAATTTGATTCAATATTATCACGATAGGGTATATACCTTTCATCGACATCAATATCTTCAGGGGAGATGTTGAATAAAGGAATTAAATTCTTTCCGTTATATGCATATGCTTCATCCATATCATATAATATGGCTATATTGTTTTCATTTATAGAATCAAGAGTTTTGGATAAAATTGATGATGATATACAAAAACCATTTCCCGTAGGACTTGTAGCAATAGCTACAATATGATTATTGGATACCAAAGGATACCATTCTCCAATGTAGCAGAATGTTTTATTAACATATTCATACATTGGAATAGGACTCGATACGGCTAACGTGGAAAAATCGACATCAGACATTCCGAAATGCTCTTTATCGTCCACTACGCTTAAAAGTGCAATATTTATTTGCTCTATAATCTCATTAGGTATGAGATTGGGATCAATGTTGCTAGCTTTTACAAAGAAATTTGGCACAAGAATGGTAAGCGTTAGCAACAGTGTGGTGCATATTCTCATAATTTTTTTCATACGATTACCTCCATGAATCATTATATGTTGTAAACTGGTTTGTTTTATTTTTTGCATCCCTCCTTTGATTTTTACATTTGCAAATTATTATCAAACATTATGAGGGTATTCCTGTTTCAGAATATCCTTTATAGATATAAGCGTAATTATATAGATCAGGTTGCATTATTATTTCGATTTTGTGTTGTAGGTTTTCTGAAGCAAAACCTGTTTTTTCGGATTATATAGTGAGGGCCTCATAAAACGATGAAAGAAATACTACATAAAGTGATCCATGATTGGATGAATTCTTTCTAAGGATGGCATAAAATAATTCTTTAAAACACGCCCCCTCATATCAATCTTTATGTGATACGAGGGGGCGTTGTCATTATGGTTTACTAGTTATCAAGCCTGGAAATGATTCTGAGACTTCCTCATCCAATGGTAATATTGTAACTGCGACTGAAATACCTTTTTCAGGCGTCTTTGCTGTATCAGATATCAATATTTAATGTGATTCTATGTGTTTTTACAGCAACAATCTTGTCAGTTCTTATATCCTTATACCGATATATTGAAAGTACCAATCCAATAAGCACA
>CADBME010000279.1 GCA_902795715.1 uncultured Lachnospiraceae bacterium
GAGAAGAACGTAAGGTATATTCTGTAAAAGAATCAAGAGGGGGGATCCTTTGCAGATTACAGACATCAGGATCCGTCAGATCGCTAAGGAAGGGAAAATGAAAGCGGTCGTCTCAGTAACATTTGATGAAGCGTTTGTGGTACATGACATTAAAATTATCGACGGAGAGAAGGGGTTGTTCATCGCAATGCCCAGCAGAAGGGCTTCAGATGGTGAATACCGGGACATCGCTCATCCTATTAATGCGGAGACGAGACGGATTCTCCAGGAAAAAATTCTTACTGAGTATGAGAAGGCGGCACCGGAGTCGATTTCATACGAGGAAGAGTGAGACAGGATTAGAAATATAGCAAAAGACCTGTCACACTGATCACAGTTAGGCACAGATGCGGATTGACATAAATATATATTTAGCAGCTGAAGAGGGCAGCTGATGTCTGGCAAATAATTGTATTGTTTTTTAAAAGGAGATCCCGGAGTGGAGTGTTCTGCACGACCACGCCGGGATCTCCTTTTCCTAATTTCTGGATTTTGTGCTTTCCTTTCCCCTTCTATCAGTTGTTGCTCATAAATATCAATGTGTGTTATACTAAACTTTCGGGAGGAAAACCTATGATTGCAAATAAGATATTTGCCGCCTTTTACCGGTTTTTCCGAAAATGGAAAGTGGAAGAAGGACGGGTAACGTTGATAGAAAAGCTTAATACAGGAGGAACCGGCAGCCTGTACGAGGTGAAGAGAGAATGCGAGAGAAGAGGTTATGATTTTTCCTGGAATGTAATCAGTCACAGGGATTATGAGCTTCGGCCTTCCAATCTGCTGCGCCTGCTTCGCCTTTTTACGGTAAAGGCTTTCAGGATGGCTACCTCCTCCTACATATTTTTAAATGACAATTTTATGCCCCTGGCTTACATGAACCCGGATCCCCGGACACAGATTATTCAGCTCTGGCACGGATTGGGATCCTACATAAAGTTCGGTGGCTCCTCCGAGACCGACAGGAAGGTGCTCAAGGAACTGAAAGCGGCCAATGAGAGGGTGGACTATATCATAGCCGGTTCGGAAAATATTCGGGCCAATTATGCGGAGGCTTTTATGGTTCCCGAATCCAAGGTAGTCTGCATCGGCTGCCCCCAGGTGGATTACTATTTTCGCCGTCACAATCTGGAGCTGCACCGAAAGAGGCTGAACCAGCGCTATCCGGCGATGGAAGGAAAAAAACTGATTCTGTATGCCCCTACATTCCGTGACGATGAAGAGAGAGACAGTCAGCTCCTGGATCATTTTGACATGGAAAGGTTTTCCCGGGCTCTTCCTGAAGATGCCTGCCTGGCTATCCGTCTCCATCCTCAGATTCAGAATGCCCGGGTTCCGGATGGGGTGGTTGATCTGACTGATTATCCCAATGTGAGACTCCTTTTGTGTATGACGGACATCCTGATTGCAGATTACTCTTCCATTGCCGTGGAGTATTCTCTCCTTAACCGCCCTATCATCCTTTATGCCTTTGACATGGAATGGTACCTGAAAAAGGACCGGGGATTTTATTTCGACTTTGAAAAAACGGCACCCGGCCCTATTGCCAGAAATATGGATGAACTGATCGAATACCTTTGCCGGAATGAATGGGATATGGATAGGGTCCGCCGTTTTGCCCGCCTCCACAATTCATTTTTTGACGATAGAAATGCCTCGCGGCTTGCAGATCTCTGCTTTGAAAAGAAATCGCCGGAAGAGATTCTTATGAAGGCGGAAAAAGCGGAGAATCCAAAGGCAAAAACCGATAAGGCCGGCCAGGAGGAAGAGGCCTCCGGAGCAAAGAATGGAGATCCTTATACGATGAAAATAATAGCAGGTTTGGGGAATCCCACAGACAAGTACAAGGGAACCAGACATAATATCGGATATATGGTTATGGACAGGATTATCCGGTCCACCGGCATCGCTCTGAACCGGCACCGCTTTCATGCTTTGTGCGGTCTGGGCTTTATCGAAGGACAGCGGGTCCTCCTTATGAAGCCTCTTACTTACATGAACCGGAGCGGAGAGAGTATCCGTGAGGCGGCGGATTACTACAAGGTGGATCCGCAGGATATACTGGTGATCTATGATGATATCAGCCTGGAGCCGGGACTTTTGCGCATCCGGACAAAAGGGAGCGCAGGTGGCCATAACGGAATGAAGAATATCATCAGTCACCTTGGAAGTGATGCTTTCCCGAGAATCCGTGTGGGGATCGGCGGTAAACTGCACCCTGACCAGGACCTGGCTGACTATGTGCTGGGGAAATTTTCTCCGGAAGAGATGGAATCTGTAGATCAGGCCTTGGATCATGCATCCCAGGCTGCCCAAATGTTTGCCGGCGACCAGCTGGCTGAGGCCATGAACCGGTTTAGTGTGGGAAAAAAGAAACGGGGAAAAAAGAATAAGGCTGCCCCTGATGATGGCGGGGACCAGAGTAAGGACAACCCGGAGAGGGGAGAAGGTCTGTCCGGTGGAGGTGAATCGTGAGAGTTTTTTCAGGACCTCTGGGAGATAGTGAGAAATATCTGGCTATCCAAAATGATATAAAAAACGGGAGGGGTCCCATAAAGATCCGCGGCTGTTCGGACTCTCAGGAGGCTCATCTGATTGCTAACCTGGCAGAAGAGGCCGGATGTAAGCTGATTGTGTCGGCCAATGAGGATAAAGCCCGAAAGCTCTATGAAGATATGAGCTTTTTCGACGACCGGACCGTTCTCTATCCCTCACGTGATATCCTCTTTTACAGCGCGGATATTCGGGGAGGCAATATTGTCCGTCAGCGGATCGAGGTGATGAAGCGTCTGACCCGCGGGGAAAAGCTTACCATCCTGTGCGGTATAGATGTCCTTTTGGAGAAAATGATTCCACCAAAAATCTTTCAAAGTCAGGTCCTCCTGATCGATGACCAGTCCTCCGTCGACCCGGCTGCCCTTGCCAGAAGACTGACGGAAATCGGCTATGAAAACACCGGTCGGGTTGAACAGCCGGGAGAATTTGGCATTCGCGGAGGCATCATAGATATTTTTCCTCTGACAGAAGAGAATCCGGTCAGGATCGAACTTTGGGGGGAGGAAGTGGATTCCATCCGGGCTTTCAATCCCGAGACCCAGAGAAGTATAGGAAATCTGGACAAGGTGGTCCTGTATCCTGCTTCAGAGATGATCCTGTCCGAAGAAAGAGCCAGACAAGGCCTTTCCCGGATTCGCGATGAGTTTGAGAGTCAGGAGAAGCTATTTAAAAAAGAAAAAAAGAGAGAAGAATTAAGACGGCTCCGGCAGATGGCGGAAAGGATGATTGATGAGATTACATCCCTTGGCAGGACAGACAATAATGAGGGACTGATCTCATATTTTTATGAGGATACAGACAGTCTTCTTTCCTATCTTCCCAAGGATACTGTGGTTTTCTTTGATGACCCGGCCCGGCTGGCGGAAGCAGGCCGCGCATATGAAACGAATTTTTCGGCAAGTATGACGAACCGTCTGGAGGGAGGTTATATTCTTCCGGGTCAGGCCTGTCTGCTCTCTTCCTATGAAGAGACGGTTGGCGGATGTTTGGAATATCCCCTTATACTCATGGAAGGCCTTATGTCTGCCGGGGAGGAACTGACAGGCCGGAAAAGCTATGATATCAATATCCGGTCGGTGCCCTCCTACCAGGGTAGCCTTGCCCAGCTGGCTTCCGACCTGAATGCCCTGAAAGAAAAAGATTACAGGCTTATTCTCCTTTCGGCTTCGGCTACAAGAGCCAGAAGACTGGCCGAAGAGCTGCGGGAATATAATCTCTTTACCTGGTATACATCTGATCCGGACAGGGCCCTGGAAGCCGGTGAGGTCATCGTCTGTGCAGGCCGCCTTTCCTCCGGATTTGAGTACCGGGATCTAAAATTCGCTGTACTCACTGAAAAAGATATTTTTAAAGAACGACGGACAAAAAAAAGAAGAAAAGCATCCGAGCACCCGGGAGAAAGAATCCGGTCGCTTTCGGAAATTGCCGTGGGCGATTATGTAATCCATGAGCGGTACGGACTGGGAGTCTACCGGGGAATGGAGAAGATTGAGAGAGATGGGGTCATCAGAGACTTCATTAATATAGAATACGGAGACGGAGGCAATCTCTTTGCTCCCGCAGGTCAGCTTTCCATGATTCAGAAGTATGCCGGCATGAACAATGCGAAGATGCCGAAATTGAATCGGATCGGGGGAAACGACTGGGAGAAGACCAAGAGCCGGGTTCGCAGCCAGCTTCAGATTGCGGCCAGGGACCTGGTTGATTTGTATGCCAGGAGGCAGAGCCGTTCCGGTTACGCCTATGGAAAAGATACCGTTTGGCAGACCGAGTTTGAGGAACGCTTTCCCTTTGAGGAGACGGAAGACCAGCTGACGGCCATTCGGGATGTCAAAGAAGATATGGAAAAAGGGCGGATGATGGACCGCCTGATCTGTGGAGATGTAGGATTCGGCAAGACGGAGGTAGCCATTAGGGCAGCTTTTAAGGCAGTGATGGACAGCAAGCAGGTGGTCTTTCTGGTCCCCACGACTATTCTGGCCCAGCAGCACTATAATTCCTTCATAGAGCGAATGGAGGACTATCCGATTGAGATTGCCATGCTCTCAAGGTTTTGCACCCAGACCGAGGTTAACCGGATCAAAAAGGGTTTGAAGAATGGAAGTATCGATATTGTGATCGGAACCCATAAGGTCCTTTCCAAGTCCATTGTTTACCGGGATCTCGGACTCCTGATCATCGATGAAGAGCAGAGATTCGGTGTACGTCAGAAAGAGAAGATTAAGAGCCTGAAAGTGGATGTGGATGTCCTGGCCCTATCGGCTACACCTATTCCCAGGACTTTGCATATGAGCCTGTCAGGTATCCGGGACATGAGTGTTCTGGAAATCCCGCCGGTCGATCGGCGGGCTATCCAGACTTATGTGATGGAATACAACGAAGAGCTGGTCCGGGAGGCTATTTCCAGGGAGATGGCAAGAAACGGGCAGATTTACTATGTTTATAATCGTGTAAGTACAATAGCTGATGTCGCTGAACGAATACGAAAACTGCTTCCCCAGGCCATTGTGGAGTATGCCCACGGAAGAATGGGGGAAAGACAGCTCGAAGACATTATGTCCCGTTTTATTGACGGGGAGATTGATGTTCTGGTGTCGACAACCATTATAGAGACGGGACTGGATATACCCAATGTCAATACCATCATCATCGAGGATTCCCAGCGCTATGGCCTTTCTCAGCTTTATCAGCTAAGGGGCCGGGTGGGACGGTCTTCCAGAAATGCCTATGCTTTTTTGATGTACCGGAGGGGTGAACTCCTGAAAGAGCAGGCGGAGAAGCGGCTGAAGGCTATTCGGGAATTTACGGATCTGGGCAGTGGATACCGTATTTCCATGAGGGATCTGGAAATACGGGGCGCAGGAAATCTGCTGGGAGCTGAGCAGTCCGGACACATGGACGCAGTGGGCTATGAGCTCTACTGCAAAATGCTGTCCGAGGCGGTCCAGAGCATACGGGGAGAAGAAAAAGAGACGGACCGCTTTGACACTTCCATAGATTTGCCGGTCAATGCCTATATTCCGGATGACTATATAGACAGTGAGACTGAAAAACTGGCCTGGTATAAGAAAATCGCTCTGGTCAGCGATCGCACAGAGTATGAAGATGTGATTGATGAGCTGACCGACCGCTACGGGGATGTGCCGGGAGCCATGCTGAGGCTTCTGGATGTAGCCCTGCTTCGGGAAAAAGCCCATCAATGCTGGATAACCCTGATTGACCAGAAGGGAGATCAGGTTCGCTTTACCATGCATGGCAGCGCCCGGGTCCAAGTGGACCAGATTGACGGATTCCTTAAGAGTTTCCGGGGTCAGATGAAGATCCGGACCGGCAGGGAACCGGTCTTTGTCTGGAATACATCCCGGTCCCAGCCAAAAAACAGGCTGTCAGACATTTCCGACATTGTAGACCGCCTGGCCGGCCTGCTTGAGTCAGAGGAAGTCAGCTGAAAGTGGGGGCCTTGTGCCGGCTCGTCCGGAAAAGGACTGGAAAAAGCAGAGAATCTGTGATACTATCTACCGTGGATAGTAAGCCAAAGATAAACTTACTTATTTTATTTTAAAGACGAAACCCTTAAAAATGCAGGAGGAAAATCAAGATGAAATATCGATCATTGAAACATATGGCTTTGATCCTGGCACTGATTATGGCTGCCGTTCTTGCAGCAGGCTGTAACGGACCGGGATCGGCAGGAACGGAGACCAAAGAGGGGGATAAAGTTCTCTTCAGCTATGACGGCACGGATGTGACATTAAAGGAAGCCTGGATCTACACCAAGATGGAGGCGAGCCAGTACGAGGCCTCTTATTCTCAATATTTCGGAGGAAATTCCCTGGATTGGAATATGGCCATCGATGAAAAAGGGACAACCATGGAGGATTCCCTGAAGGAAAATGCAGTCAGCCAGATTCGCAAAATCATCGTTCTTGTCAACAAGGCTTCAGAGTATGACTGTTCTCTGACCGATGAAGATAAAGAGGCCTGCCAGAAGTATGCCGACGCTTTTGCCAAAGACCAGACCGGAAAAGGTATCATGGACGAATGCGGAGCGAAAACAGAGGACGTCCTTAAGATTTATGAGGATAACATGCTGGCCCACAAGGTACAGGAAGCCATGGTCAAAGACGTCGATACCAACGTGTCTGACGAGGAGGCAAGAGAGACTAAGATCAACAGGGTGACTTTTTCAAAGGTAACGACGAATGAGGAAACCGGCGAAGAAAAGGAACTCAGTGACAAGCAGAAAGAGAAATTGAAAAACAGAGCAGATAAAGCTCTGAAGGCTCTCCAGAAGGGCGAGAAGAAGATCGAAGAGATCGCCAAAGAAAACAATTATACCGATGAGATGGAAGAAATCTACGCAAAGAATGAATCCGAAGAAGGCAAGAAGTTTGAAAAGGCCATCGGAAAACTGAAAGACGGAGAGATTCTGGATCAGGTATTTGAGACCGAGCACGGCTATGTTATTGCCCAGCTTGTTGCCAAGACCGACAAAGAGGCCACAGAAGAGAATAAAGCAAGCATCATGGAACAGAGAAAGCAGGATGCTTTCAATGCAAAATATGATGAGTGGACAAAAGAACTGGAAAAAGACTGGAATTATAAAAATGACGTAGACCAGAAGCTCTTTGCCCAGATTAAGCTCGGTGAGGCCGCCGAGGAAGGAACTACGGAAGGTGCGATTGAAACAGTGCCTGCAGAGTCTACAACGGCAGCTGGCCAGGAAGCAACGGATGTAAAAGAAGAAACAGGTGCCGACAGCAGTCAGAAAGCCCCGGAGGAAAGCAGCCAGGCAGCAGAATAAGCTGTATATGAATATGAAAAGGCCGGAACTATGGCAAAAAAAAGAAAAGGCAAAAAAAATCGAAAACAGATAATAAGAGAACATGGTACAGGGATGCGGACAGAGGACGCATCCCTGTCTTTGGCCCTTCCGGAAGAATTTCTTGATACCATAAAAGAAATCCTCGGACAGGAATACCAGGCCTTTCTGGACAGTATGGAATCCGGCAGGCATCACGGGCTTCGGGTGAACACTCTGAAGATCCGGCCGGAAGAATTCGAGCAGAGGACATCCTTTCATCTGACCAGGATTCCCTGGATCCGGGGCGGCTATTATTATGACCCGGATGATAATCCGGCAAAAGCACCGGATTATGCGGCAGGCCTCTACTATCTCCAGGAGCCCAGTGCCATGACACCGGCTTCCCGCCTCAAGGTCCGGCCGGGAGATAAGGTCCTGGATCTGTGCGCTGCACCCGGAGGAAAGGCCACTGCCCTGGGGGCAGAACTGCAAGGCAAGGGTCTGCTGGTTGCCAATGATATCAACCGGGCAAGAGCCCGGGCGCTTCTTCACAATATCGAACTTTTCGGCATTTCCAATGCCCTGGTTTTCGCTGAAGCCCCCTACCGGCTGGCCCGTCGATTTCCGGAATACTTTGACCATATCATGGTTGACGCTCCCTGCTCGGGGGAAGGTATGTTCCGGAAGAATCCGGCAGTGATTGAAGCCTGGAAGGAAAAAGGACCTGAGTATTTTTCCAGGATCCAGAAGGAAATTATTCTATATGCCGCCCATATGCTGAAAGCCGGAGGAACAATGCTGTACTCAACCTGTACCTTCTCTCCCCTGGAGAATGAAGCAGTGATCAGTCATCTTCTGACGACTCGTCCGGATATGGAAATAATAGCCATGGAAGACGCGCCGGGCTTTGCACCGGGCCTTACTTCTTTTGGCGGGGATAGCTTTGGAGAAAGCATGGCTCTATGCAGGAGGATCTGGCCCCACCGGATGGAAGGAGAAGGGCATTTCCTTGCTCTTCTTCACAAAAAAGGCGGGAGTGAGCTTTCTTCTGCTTTTTCTGACAGGGAGAAGGAAAATGATGGCGACCGGGCTAAAGACAACCGGGTCAAATCTGTCTGGAAACATATTCCGGATGCTGACCCTGACCAGGTAAAAAGCATGGAAGAATTCTTTTCCGGACTTCATGTGGATTTTGATCTAAAACGTCTGGATATTCGGAGAGGGAAGATCTATTATCTTCCGGACAAGAGCCCGGATACCAGCGGCCTGGAATGCCTGCGGCGGGGCATCTGCCTTGGGGAACTGAAAAAGAAAAGATTTGAGCCGGCGCAATCTCTTGCGCTGGCCCTTACAAAGAATCAGTATGATAAAATAATAAATATCCCAGAGAATGACACACGTTGCCTTCAGTATTTGAGGGGGGGATCGCTTCCGGTTCCGGAGTATTCCGGGAATAAAGAAGCGGAAGGCTGGTATCTAGTGCTTTCCGGTACTCATCCCCTGGGATTTGGAAGGCTTGTCAATGGTATCTTGAAGAATAAATATCCTGCAGGATGGAGATGGAATGGATGATTATTCCATCTCTTTTATGATTTCTTCTACCTTACCCTTGATTTCTTTTCTGACGAACATATCCTGGAGAGACTGTTCATAAGGGGGATATGCGATGCCTACTTCAGTGATAATTGCGGTAATCAGGTCAGCGTCGGTAACGTCAAATGCTGGATTGTATACCTTGACTCCTTCCGGAGCCATGGGCTTTTCATACCACATTTCGGTCACTTCATGAGATTTTCTCTGCTCTATGACAATCCCGCTTCCTGTCGGTGTATTCTGATCGATGGTGGAAGTAGGTGCGCATACATAGAAGGGTATCCCGTACCGTTTGGCAGCCAGAGCAGCCATGGAAGTTCCGATTTTGTTGGCCGTATCTCCGTTGGCGGCAACCCTGTCACATCCGACAAAGACCGCCTGGATCTTTCCCTCCCTCATCAGGGAGGCGGACATGTTGTCACAAAGGACCGTGACATCCATTCCGGCGCTGGACAGCTCAAAGCTGGTCAGACGAGCCCCTTGAAGAAGAGGACGGGTTTCATCGCAATATATTTTAAAACCGTATCCCTGCTCATGGCCAAGATACATGGGCGCCGTAGCCGTTCCGTAGCGAATGGTAGCCAGCTGGCCGGCATTGCAGTGGGTGAGGAGGCCATCTCCGGGTTTTACCAGAGACAGGCCGTACCGGCCGATGGATTGGCATACACGGATATCCTCTTCTCTGATAGTCAGAGCCTCGTCATGGAGAAGTGCCACTATCTCGGAAACGGAAAGATTGCTGTTGTCAAGAACCAGCTGCTCCATCCGCTTCAAAGCCCAGGACAGATTTACGGCTGTCGGTCTGGAGGAATTCAGGTAATCGCTGGCTTTTCTGAACTTTTCAAGAAATACTTCATAGTCCTCTGTTTCAATTTCCCTGGCAGCCAGATAGATACCTATGGCAGCGGCCACACCGATGGCGGGAGCCCCGCGGACCTGAAGAAGGTAGATGGCATCCCATATTTCTTTCTGGGTAGTCAGGGAAAGGATTTCGATCCGGTTGGGCAGCCTGGTCTGATCGATAATTACCAGGGCATGGTTATCGTCGTCAAGAGCAACGGTATCATAATCCAGAATTGTTTTTGCCGGTCCTGACAGATCACTTTCCGAATCGGCTTTCCGGGTGGGGGCGTCCGTTTTTTGATAATAATCTGCAGATGTCTGTATTTCTTTCCGATTCATAATAAGGTCCTTTCCAAAATAAACAAGGGCTTTCTCTTTAAAACAGACAAAACAAATACCTCCATTTAGTGAGGCAGATTTATAATGATAGATTGTATGTAGATTAAAATGATATTATAAATTGTATTTATAACAATTTTAGGATTTAAACTGTCGTCTGTCAATTCAAATGTTTGTACAAATCATGTCTAATTATGCTAATATGTGTTTATTCCAGGGATAGTAAGGAAAGGATTTCGTGACATGAATACCCGCATCAGTATATGTCTCCTTTTTTTGGCAGGAGTGCCTGTCTTTTATATTTTAGGATATGCCAACTGTCTGGCAGGGAATCGGGCCGGGGCAGGACTGTATGCATTTGCTGCTGCGGTCTGCCTCTTTGTATTTTATTCAGGATGGATCAGGAACCGCTATATGAGGATGAGACTAAAAAAAGTAGATAAATTATCCGGTGAATCATTCGAAGAGTATCTGAAAGAACATTTTAAAAAGAGGGGTTATAAAGTGAAGACAACCCGGAGATCAGGTGATTACGGAGCCGACCTGCTTATGAAAAAAAGGGGGAAAACAACGGTCGTCCAGGCAAAAAGATATGAGAAGCCGGTGGGAGTGTTCGCTGTCCAGGAAGTCATAGGGGCCATGGCTTATTATGAGGCCGACAGTGCCATGGTGGTTACCAACCGCACCTTCACCAAAAATGCCAGGAATCTGGCAGAGCAAAGTGGAGTAGATCTGTGGGACCGGGAAAGAATTCAAAAGGAATTCGGAGCCAGAGAATAGGGTAAAGGGTCTTGAAAAAGAAGGATCAGACTTGACTTGGTCTGATTGAAAAGGGATAAACAGAAGAAAATAAGCTTGGCAGTTCGCAAAAAATACAAACAATTTGAAAGATAATGCATAAATAATAAATAATAATCTGAAAATAAAGAAAATAATTGATAATAAAAATATTTTCCGCAAAAAGCATTGACAAATCGGATTTTACCAATTATAATACAGATACATTCAGAGAAAGGACTGAACAAGTCCATCACATAGATTTTGGAATTCGTAGTTGTCAAACAGGCATCATGAGAAGAGGTGAGTGAGCTTTTACTCAAAGCGTATTTCAAGATTGAGCATATAATCTCCCGAACAAGGTAACAGCTGTTGAGATTTTATATGCAGGGTGAGCCGCATAAGCGGCATGAGTGTTCTAACAAAAAGAGAATATGCCGGGAAGGAGGTACGGACCACCAAAAACATAAGCTAAGATTCAAAAACGATACTAAACAAGGAGGTACGGAACACCGAAAACATAAGTAATGAATTACTTTCCCAAGGCCGGTGAAGATATCAAAGAGAGGGGCCGTTTCATCAGGGGTTGTGATGAAGCCTCATATAGTTTGAGTAAGAGAAGAGATATGGCAGATCCGGACAAAGAATGATAATTCAAAGGACGATTGGTTGTTTTATTTATGGAGATGTTTCGTTGGAATCGAGGTACCGGGTCGTTTGAAGCAGGAGCATGACAGAAGTTGTTTCGCAGCCTGAAGAACAGCAGGCAGGTAAGAATCATGAGTGATTGTTATTGATTTTTAAAAGATTTGGAGATCGAAGCGAAACGATCAGGAAGGTTGCAAGCCGCAGAGGACAGATCGGGGAACTGAGAGGAAGACTAAAATGGGTTGACAGATGTATTTCGTAGGACACGAAAAATAATTGATCAGGAGGTACAATCCATTGGAAATGATAATTGAACATGGATGAAGGAGCACCGAAGAAGTAGTTTCTGAGGTGCTCCTTTTAGTTTTGCAAAAAACAGGCAAGTTCGGTTTCCTGGTCAAGCGAAAAGCAGGAAGGAAATGATCAGAAGATAAGAGAAGCCTTTTGACCGGAAAAAAAAGAACCCCTCCGGCCGGACAGCTGAAGGGGTTTGCATGCTGTTTGTTTAAAAGCGGTATGCTTGTCTGCATCAAGCTCGTGAAAGAAGAGCCTCCGGCTGAGCATGCCGGATCAATAGCTCTTATAAGGCTTTTCCATTGCTTTTACAAATTCATACAGGAGCATGGCGCCTGCACCGGTACCACCCTTGGAGAAGATCTCCTTGTCCTCGGAGGACTCGGAGCTTCCGGCAATATCCAGGTGAACCCAGGGCTTTCTCTCTACGAATTCGTTGAGGAATCTTGCAGCGGCGATGGCACCTGGGCCCTTACCGCAATTGTTGATGTCTGCAACATCGGACTTATTGATTTCGTCATATTCCTGATCGCCCAGCGGTAGTCTCCAGATATTTTCACCGGCCAGAATAGATCCCTGGACAACTTTGGACATCAGATCTTCGCTGTTGCTGAATACACCGGTGTAACGGCTGCCAAGAGCAACGATACAGGCTCCGGTCAGGGTAGCGATATCAATGATGGATGTGGCGCCACATTCTTTGATAGCATAGGAGATGGCATCCGCAAGGGCCAGGCGGCCTTCCGCATCGGTGTTGCCGATTTCGATGGTCTTTCCGCTGTAGGAAGTGATAATATCTCCCGGTCTGCTGGCTTTTCCGGAAATCATATTTTCACATGCCGGGATGATTGCGGTCACGTTGATGCCCAATTTGGCTGCTGCGATTGCACCCATGGCGCCGATGACTGCGGCAGCTCCGCCCATATCTCCGCGCATTTCATTCATGTGTGCGCCGGGCTTCAGATTATACCCGCCGGTATCATAGCAGAGTCCCTTGCCGACCAGGGCAATCTTCTCATCGTCTGTAGCCCGTCCGTTATATTCCATAACGATAAAGCAGGGTTCTTCATCCGATCCCTTTGCAACGGAAAGGAAGGCATTAAGCCCCATCTCTTCACAAGCGGCCTTGTCATAGAGGGTACACTTGATATTGTTTTTATCACAAACATCCTTGGCTGCCTGAGCCAGAGCAGAAGGAGTCATAACATTAGCCGGCTCGTTGACAAGGTCTCTTGCCAGAATGACGGCAGATGTCTGGGCACGTACATACTGCTCTTCTTTCTTGAAAGAAGAAGTGTCCATACCGGTAAGGACGCCGAGACACATTTCCTTTTCGTCCTCTTCCTTGCTGCTGATGTATTTGTCAAAGCTGTAGCCGCCCAGGATCAGTCCTTTCATAGCGGAGCTGAGCCAGTAGCTGACATCTTCGCCAATAGCGGTCATGAGCAGGTTTTTGCTCTTGAACTTTTTAGCGATCTTCATGGCAGAACCAAACTGAAGCTGGTATCTTCTCGGGGTAGCCTTTTCCGGAATTCCGATAAAGATCAGATTATAATAGGGCTGTCCCTGGTAGGAGAAGTCTTTGCCCCGAAGGCCGTAAACCTTTGAGCCGCCTACAAGACCGTCGGCTTCGAGAGCTGCAAAGATCTCACTAACCTTTCCAAGTTCAATGCTGAGACGGTTTTTGTGATTGTAGGTGACGAGCAATGTATCAAATTCAAAATCTTCCAAATCGACGAGACGCTGAATACGCATGGGATGTGCTCCTTTCTAATGGACTATTTTTTATATTATATTTTATTATTGAAAATATTTCACCGGGCTTTTCCGGAAATGATCCGCAGATTCGCTTCCGCATCCTCTCTCTTTTCAGGAAAGAGATGCGAAAGAGCATACTACACCCTCTGAAACTCATTCATAGTATAGCACATAAAAAAAACGAAAAACAGAAAAAACTTGTACAAAGTACATAACTTTTTAGCAGTAGATTTTCAGACAGAAAGTTCAATGAATTGCTCAGGGTAATTTTTTGCCTGCCAGGCTTAGGGAAAGCTCGTAATTTGACAGGAATCCGATAAGTATGATATTATAATGAACATAGTTAACTAACAAGGTTAATCATTCCCTCATGATGTAGAAGATGGTGTCTGGCTGATCTCCACATGAAGGGACTTATTTTTTTGAAGAAAATCATTGTAAGACAGAGAGGGATTACTGGGCCGGCTGATTTCGTGAGTGTTCTTACGATCAAAGTAATTGGGTGAAGCATTAATTACACTGAATCAGACAGGAGGCAATTGTTTTGAATGAGTATACTTCAATTACCGATGAATTACAGGAACTGACTAAAAAGTTAATGGTCAATGACCAGATCCCGGACGGGCTTTACGATGAATTTAAGGTTTTCCGCGGCCTGCGCAACAAGCAGGGAAAGGGAGTTCTGGCCGGGCTGACAGATATTTCAACCATCATTTCCATGAAGGAGGTGAACGGGGAAAGGATTCCCTGCGACGGAGAGCTGCGTTACCGGGGCTATCTGATTAACGAGCTGGTGGAAGGATTTTCATCAGAAGACCGGTTTGGCTTTGAGGAAATTGCTTATCTGCTCATTTTCGGACAGCTGCCGAAAAAAGATGAGCTGACCCGTTTCCAGGAGCTTCTGGGCGGATACCGGACATTGCCGACCAATTTTACCAGGGATGTCATTATGAAGGCGCCCGGGAGAGATATGATGAATACCCTCCAGAGGGGTGTCCTGACTCTTTACGGATATGACGAAAAAGCAGACGATATCTCCCTGCCCAATGTTCTTCGTCAGTGCCTGTCTCTGATAGCCACTGTACCTATGATGGCAGTCTACGGCTATCAGGCTTACAATCATTACCTGGAAGGAAAGAGCCTTTATATCCATTCGCCCCTCAAAGAGCTCTCTACGGCTCAGAATATTCTGAGGATGCTGCGGCCCAACAAAAATTTTACAGATCTTGAGGCTAAGGTTCTGGATATCGCTTTGGTTCTCCATATGGATCACGGCGGAGGAAACAACTCGACTTTCACCAACCATGTTGTGACATCTTCAGGGACAGATACCTATTCGGCTATGGCAGCATCTCTGGGATCTCTCAAAGGCCCCAAGCACGGCGGAGCTAATATCAAGGTTGTTCATATGCTTGACGAGATGAAACAGACAATTGAGGACTGGACAGATGAGGATGAGATCAGAGCATACCTGAACAGGCTTCTTAACAAGGATGCTTTTGACCACTCCGGCCTGATCTACGGTATGGGACATGCGGTTTACTCCATTTCTGATCCCAGAGCAAGAATTTTTAAAGGCTATCTGGATAAACTTGCCCACAGTGAGGGTTATGGCGAAGAGTTTGAATTTTATGACCGTGTCGAGAGGCTTGCTGTTGATGCCATTGCCGAAAAACGGAAAATCTACAAGGGTGTAAGCGCCAATATCGACTTTTACAGTGGGTTTATGTACCGTATTCTCGGCCTTCCGGATCAGTTGTTTACTCCTATGTTTGCCGTGGCCAGGATGGTAGGCTGGAGTGCCCACCGCATGGAGGAATTAATTAACGTGGACAAGATTATCCGTCCCGCTTATGAGAGTATTGCACCGGACAGGGATTATGTGAAGATGGGGGATCGATAAAAAATGAGGGATAGCGATACAATAGAAGAGTTCCCTCCGGATGAGGAGTCGAATCGGGTAAAATCAGAAGAGGAATCGAAAGAAAGAGATTCCATGAAGAAGGAAGCCTGCAGGCTGGAGAAAGAAGAAGGAAAGATTGATTACCGGCGCCTGCTGGTGCAGATGCGGAGCGTTGGCGTCAGCCTTAAGCAGTTATGTGAATTGCCTCCCGGGGAGCTGGCTCTGATGATCACCCTTGCAAAATGGACAAATCCCGGCCGGCAGATTCGCCCTTCTGAATTGGGTAAGGAGATGCGCCTGTCAAGACCTGCGGTTTCCCGTATGCTCAAAAGCCTGAAGGAAAAAGGCTATCTGGAAATGTCCATACAGGCTGATGACCACCGTTATGTCAGGGTCGCCCTTACCGACAAAGGAAGGGCAAGCCTGGATCACGCACTTTTCCAATGCACAGGGATATTAAGCCGGGTGATATCCAGGATGGGCTGTGAAGACCTGCAGAGAATGCTTTACTATAATGATATGTTTCTGACTTATCTGACCGAAGAGCTGCAGCTTTCACAATGATAGTGATACTCAGATAATAATTAAGATGATAATGATTGCAAATAAAAGGGAGGATACCGGAATGGCGGTATCCTCCTCATATGATTATAGGGTCAAAGAGATAATTATATGGTGACGATCAGGAAAAACAGACGGCTTATTCCTGATTGGCCACAAAGCGGTTGAGCTCTTCCGTCAGAGCATGCTCTCCCGACAGGCGATGAAGAGCAAGAAAACGACATATAGCGAACAGGAAGCGGCCCAGTTCTGTGTGGAGTGCCTGATCATCCTCCCCCGCCAGGGCTGACGCCTCCAGCGAAATCAGGCCGGTCAGCATATCCCGGAAAACATCCTCCTCATCAAGAGACAAAAGCTCTCGGCGCCCCGCCTTTTTGGCAATTTTCTGCCCCCGGATCAGGGACGGGAAAGCAGCCGGGACCCTGCCCAGTTCCTCACTGGCACTCTCTGATTGGGAAACATGGCCTTCTTCCTCTGATTTTAGCCTTTCCCAGTCTGCCTGCTGATGGTCCATGGAATCATAATCTTTTCCTCCGAATACATGAGGATGGCGATGAATCATCTTGCGGGCGATGCGGTCAATAATGTCATCGATGGTGAACTCTCCCTGGTCCTCCGCGACCTGGGCCTGAAGGAGCACCTGGAAAAGCAGATCTCCCAGCTCCTCGATCAGATTGGAAGAATCCCCTGTCCGTGTCAGGTCAGTCACAGCCTGATTGACCTCGTAAGCTTCTTCTATAACATAGGGTTTCAGAGACTCATGGGTCTGCGCCCGGTCCCAGGGGCAGCCATCTTCTGCCCGGAGAGCGGCGGTAATAGCTTTTAATTCTTCAAATGTAAACATAGGGGTCTCCTGTCTCCTGAATATATACGGCATTCATACTGAATTTTTTTTCAAAGAAGGCGGCAAGGAAAGAGTTTCCCTGCCTCTTTACTTATAGTATATCAGAGCTGCCGGTCCCGGGACAGGATTTTTTTTGTCCGAAAGCGGGAATTATGTCATAAGAATGATATCAGCTGCTTGAGTTTTCACAGATATATTACTATAATAATAATGAGAAGTGGGACAATGGGGACGTTTCATATTGTCCCATTTTGACAAAAAATCTACATAATGGGACAATATGAAACGTCCCCATTGTCCCACTTTCGCAGGAGTAAATTACAATGACGATTAATTATAAGACAACCGTGAACCTGTCCAACCGCACCCTGTATCTCCAGGTAAACGGCATCCTTCCTGAGGCAGCCTGGGACAGGAATATCCGGGTACAGGCAGTGTTTTCCCAGAGAAAGATCAGGAGAATCTTCCCCATGAAAGTCGAGATTACGGAGGAGGAGATGGACAGGCTGTTTGTGGCTACGGCCAAGGTCCGCCTTCCCTATGTCTTCCGGGTTCCTCCCAAACATGATGTGAGTCTGACCTGGAGGTTCTGGATCGGGGCAAATGAGATTGTCCTGGATGACCAGCCTTTCCCGGTTAACAAAGACCAGTTCTCTGTCAGGGATTACGGGAGGAAGAAGAGTCGGATTAAATATGGGATTTATACGGCTCTTATGCCGGCTATGCTCCTGCGCAATTATCTTGCCGCGGGAAGGAATATGGAGGCGGCAAAGAAAAAGACCAATGCTGTCGTATACCGGGGCAGTGGTTACAGTTACAGTCCCCGCCAGAGAAATACGGATTATTTTGCCGCAAAATATCAGGCGGAGGTAAACCGTAATCCCAGGCTCGAGGGAAACAAGGTATTGTTTTTGTCGGAACGTCTTCCCGAGGAAGGGGGCAATCTGCTCGGTATGATGGAGATGTTCCGGAATGATCCGGAGGTTGAGCTTGTGGAGTTTATCCATACCCGGACCGTTGACAAACTGAAGAAGAAAGAGCTGAGTGAGTGTGCCAGGGCATGTGCTCAGGCCAGGGTCATAATTCTTGAGGATTTTTATCCCCAGCTTCACAGCATCCACAAGCGCCCTGAGACAAAGATCGTCCAGCTCTGGCATGCCTGCGGTGCTTTTAAGGCTTTTGGATATACCTGTCTGGGCAAGCCGGGATATGCGCCTCAAAGTTCCATGAACCACAGGAATTATGATCTGGTTCCGGTTAGCAGTCCTTCCCTGATTGACATCTATGCGGAGGCATTTGCCGTGAATCCGGATAATGTGAAGGCTCTGGGTGTTCCCAGGACGGATTCCCTCTTTGATGAAAGCTGTCTGGCATCGAAAAGGGAGGAAATGTACAGAAAGTATCCTATTCTAAAGGGACGAAAGGTGGTTTTGTTTGCCCCTACATTCCGTGGTGACGGGAATAAAAATGCATTCTATCCTGAAGAAGCTTTCGATGCAGAAAGCTTTCTTGCGGCTCTTCCGGAAGATAGCGTTCTGATCGTAAAGCACCATCCTTTTGTTTCTTCTCCCCTCAGAGACCTGGATGAGGATGGACGGATTCTGGATCTGACAGGTAAGGATCATATCAATGACATCCTTACGGTGACAGACCTGATGATTACCGATTACAGTTCTGCTATTTTCGAGGCAGTCCTTCTCAAGGTTCCCATGCTCTTTTATGCATTTGATGAGGAAGACTATATTCGGAGCCGGGATTTTTATTTCGGTTACCGGACTTTTGTCCCGGGAGATGTGGTGTCCGATCAGGAGAGTCTTGCAGAGGCTGCCAGTGATCTGCTTTCAGGCGGTCAGTCCCGGGATACATCCGAATTTGAGAAGGCATATCTGGCATCTCTGGATGGAAGGAGCACCCGGAGAGTATTTGATTATATAAGGGAAAACTATTTGGTATGACAGGCTCATTGACTATTTAAAATCAGACTGTCCCGGAGGAGGCGGTCGGAAAGGAATCGTATGAAAGGTATTATTCTGGCAGGAGGGTCCGGTACAAGGCTCTACCCCCTCACCAAAGTGACAAGTAAACAGCTGCTTCCTATCTATGATAAACCGATGATCTACTATCCCATGAGCGTTATGATGATGGCCGGTATTCAGGATATTCTTATTATATCTACACCGGAAGACACCCCGAGATTCGAAGCTCTCCTGGGCAACGGACAACAGTTTGGCGTCCGGCTCAGCTATGCGGTCCAGCCCAGTCCCGACGGCCTGGCTCAGGCCTTTATCATCGGAGAGGATTTCGTCGGGGAGGATTCTGTGGCTATGGTCCTGGGAGATAATATTTTCCACGGACACGGCCTTCAGAAGAGATTAAGGGCAGCGGTTGCCCGGGCCGAGCAGGACCTGGGGGCGACCATTTTCGGCTACTATGTAGATGATCCGGAGCGCTTTGGCATCGTGGAGTTTGATAAAGAGGGTCAGGCCGTATCAATCGAAGAGAAGCCCGTACATCCTAAGAGTAACTATTGTGTAACCGGCCTTTATTTCTATGACAATCGTGTTGTAGACTATGCCAAAAATCTGAAACCTTCGGCCCGGGGAGAGCTGGAAATCACAGATCTGAACCGGATTTACCTGGAAAATAAAGAACTGCATGTGGAACTTCTGGGCAAGGGATTTACCTGGCTTGATACGGGAACCCATGAAAGCCTGGTGGATGCCACGAATTTTGTAAAGACGGTTGAGCAGCACGCCCACCGTAAGATTGCCTGTCTGGAAGAGCTGGGATATCTCAACGGCTGGATTAAGCGGGATGAGATGGTGGCAGCCTGGGAGAAGATGAGTAAGAACCAGTATGGTATGTATTTAAAAGATGTACTGGACGGAAAATACATTGACTGATACAATGGTACACGCTAACCGATAGATATTTAAACCTGCAGATAGCAGAATACAGGGAGAAATAATTATGACAATACTTGTTACCGGCGGAGCCGGATTTATAGGAGCCAACTTTGTTTATCTGGAGCTCAGAGACCATCCTGAAGACCGGATTGTCTGTCTGGACAAACTGACTTATGCCGGAAATCTTGAGACCCTGAAAGAAGCCATGGACAAACCCGGATTTCGTTTTGTAAAAGCGGATATCTGCGACAGGGAAGCGGTATTTGCCCTTTTTGAAGAAGAAAAGCCGGATGTGGTGGTGAATTTTGCGGCGGAGAGCCATGTAGACCGTTCTATAGAAGATCCCGGTATTTTCCTGAAAACAAATATTCTGGGCACTCAGGTTCTGATGGACGCCAGCCGTCAATACAATGTAAAACGCTATCACCAGGTTTCCACAGATGAGGTGTATGGAGACCTGCCTTTAGACCGTCCGGATCTCTTCTTTACGGAGGAAACTCCCCTGAAAACCAGCAGTCCCTACAGTTCTTCCAAAGCCGGAGCTGACTTGCTGGTCAATGCATACCACAGGACCTTCGGTTTGCCGGTGACCATTTCCCGGTGTTCCAATAATTATGGTCCCTATCAGTTCCCGGAGAAACTGATCCCCCTGATGATTGCCAACGCCCTTGATGACAAACCTCTTCCGGTATATGGGGAAGGATTGAATGTCCGGGATTGGCTCTATGTGGAAGATCACTGCAAGGCGATCGACCTGATTATCCGTCAGGGTAAGGTAGGAGAGGTCTACAATATCGGCGGACATAATGAGATGAAGAATATTGACATCGTTAAGATCATCTGCAGGGAACTGGACAAGCCGGAATCTCTCATAACCCACGTTACGGACCGGAAGGGACATGATATGCGATATGCGATTGATCCCGCAAAGATTCACCGTGAGCTGGGCTGGCTTCCCGAAACCATGTTTGCAGACGGAATCAGGAGAACCATAGGCTGGTATCTCGATAATAAAGACTGGTGGCAGCGTATCGTTTCCGGCGAGTATATGAAATACTATGAGGAAATGTACGGAGAGAGATTGAGAAACAAATAGAGAACAGACAAGAGACATGTCCTCCTTCTCCGGGAAGGAGGATTGTCTTGAATAAAGGGATAGATAACTATGGGAAAAATCAAAGTAACTTCCTGTAAAATTGACGGGCTCTATGTCATCGAACCCCAGATACATGGAGATGAGCGGGGATATTTTATGGAAACCTACAATTTCAGGGACCTGCAAAAAGAGGGACTGACCATGCGTTTTGTTCAGGACAATCAGTCTATGAGCCGGAAAGGTGTCCTTCGGGGTCTTCATTTCCAGAAGGAGCATCCCCAGGGAAAACTGGTCCGTGTGATCAGGGGTCAGGTATTTGACGTGGCCGTGGACCTGAGAAAGAATAGCCCGACTTATGGAAAATGGCATGGCATTCTCCTGTCCGCAGAGAATAAAAAGCAGTTTTACATTACCGAGGGATTTGCCCACGGTTTTCTGGTTCTTTCCGAGGAAGCGGAATTCTGCTATAAATGTACGGATTTCTATCAGCCTTCCGATGAAGGGGGCATTGCCTGGAACGATCCCGGAATCGGCATAGAGTGGCCCGGTCTGCAGGGATACTATAATGGAAGCCCGGATCCGGAAGGCTATGTCCTCGAAGACGGATCCCCGCTGATCTTATCAGAAAAAGACCGGAAGTGGCCCTGCCTTGAGCTCTGAAAAACTCAGTATTTTCCATTTTTATTGACTTTTTCCAAAGAGAACACTATAATGATTCCGAGAGGATCTTAATAAATTGCGAAGAGTATACTTCGTCATTACACAGTTGTTTATGATGTGCCGCAGGTCGGATATGTGCGGATATGTGATTGAAAGGAACAGGAATACCTTGGTTAACCTGTGTCTTTTTTGATGCTGGCGGCAGAAAATGAACACAGGAGGAAGGATTATGCAGAGTACCGGAATCGTTAGAAGGCTGGATTCGCTAGGCAGAATTACATTGCCCATGGAACTTAGAAAGAGTTTTGATATCGGAGATCGGGAGCCGCTTGAGATATTTACCGAAGAAGACAGGATCATTATAAAGAAGTATAATCCCAGCGATGTATTTACCGGACAGTGTGAAGATCTGATTGAGTACAAAGGAAAAAAGGTTTCCAGAGACTCTATCCGCGAGCTTGCACGAATTGCCGGATTTGAATTAAAAGAGTGATAAAGCGATATTATTGTCAGCTTTTGAAGAGCATATATTCAACCGGCAAGAGTGGGTTTTATTGAGCTTTAAAGGGCTCTCCGATTATTCGGAGGGCCCTTTTATACAGAAAGATATCAGATCAGTCCGTAATGGACCATGGCATTGCGTATTCCGTCCCGGTCTGCAGGAGTGGTCACATAGGTCGCGGCAGCCAGGGCTTTCTCAGAGGAGTTGCCCATGGCAATGCTGTATTTTACATGTTTCATCATGGAAATATCATTGTTGCCATCTCCGAAAACATAGCAGTCATCGGCAGAAAGATGAAGATGGTCTGTAATCACATCTATTCCGGTTGCTTTCGAGCAGGTTCGGGGGACAAATTCCTCAAAATACCAGTCCCCCAGATTGATTTTTCCGAAAGAGTCAAAATAGGATCTGGTTTTTTCAAGAAATGTTTCGTGGTCCCCACTCTCATTTCCGATGATTACAAACTTTTCAAAAGAAAGATTATCATCCTGAAATCCTGCTGCCTCTTTATTGCTATAGACCGTGTAGGAGTCACAGATTCTTTCGATGGGAGGGAAAGGGTCTATATCATAATCCACGTAGAGACGGTCGGTTCCCTCGAGCAGGCCCTGTACCCGGCATTGTTTCAAAGCCTGCAAAAGAAGCTGACGTACCGAATCCGGGATCACATGGTGATATAAAACCTGGTCATGGAACCGTACATAAGTTCCGCAACCGCAGATATAGCCATCGAAGGGATAGGCTTTTATGGCCTGGGGAAGGTAGGACCAGGCTCGGCCGGTATTGATAAATACATAATGACCGCGTTTTTGTGTGCCTTTCAATGCGGCTAAAGTACTTTCCGGAATATATCCCGGCAGGCCTCCGCATAAAAGGGTTCCATCTATATCAAAAAATAAGAGTTTGCGTTCCATATGAGCTCCTTCCATTCTATCTATAATAAAAAAGCAGAAAAAGTGTTATTTATGATAGCATAGATCGGAAAGCTTTTCAAAAATCTTAAAAAAAGAACATACTGATCAGGGAGAAGATCAGGGCTTTTGGATAGTTTCCTTAAAAAGATATGACGTTTATCCGAAAACAAAACTGGAATAATGAGACAGAATGTGCTAAAATGATAAACTAACTTCAGAGAAAAAGTAAGATGTATAAATTGCACGGTAAAGAGAGGGTTTATGTGTAACGAAAGAGAAACAATGGTAAGAAGACGAATTTCGGCTGTGATTCTTGTTTTGATTATGGTGACGATGACCATGTTCGGCAGTCCTGTCCGTGTTTCGGTTCATGCATCGACAGTGAGTTCGGAATCGGAAGACGGAAGCGGTCAGGCAGGGGTTCTCTCGGCAAAAGCAGGGACAAAACCCGGAAAGGTATCCTTTCTTTATGCCAGGACATATAAAGCCCGCAAGGGATTAAGCAAGAAAAAATATAATAAAAATCTTCGCCTGGTTGTTCTCTATTGGACCAGGGCAAGCAATGCCGGAAAATATCAGATCTGGTATTCTTATAAAAAGAACGGGTCATATAAGAAAGCAGTAAAAAAGCCTGTTGCAGGTACAGCCTCCGGGACTTATCTTTCCTGCAAATTATCCTATAAGAGTAACAAGCTGGTTTACTTTAAAATAACCCCTTATAACGGAGCGACGGCCGGTCCCACCAGCAGCTGGATCAGTGTGAAAGCAGGAAATACAAAGAAAAATGTAAAATCCGTCAGGCTGGCCGGGGGCAACGCCTCCCTTTATGTAGGGGATGTGAAGAAGTATACGGCTTCAGTGACGCCTGCCAAACCGGTCACAAAAGGTGTGCGGTGGATGACTTCCAATGCTTCGGTGGCAAAAGTAGACAGCGCCGGCAGAGTTACTGCGGTCAATATAGGATCGGCAATCATTTATGCCATTGCCCATGACGGAATTAAGAGCAGTGCCAGGGTGACAGTAAATAAGGTCAATGCGCCGCAGATTTCTGTTTCCTGGGGAATTAAAAGCAGTAAAATCAGCTGGACCGCGGTCAGCGGAGTGGACGGATACGAAGTTCACAGTCAGATTGGCAAGGGCGGGACAGATGTTATGCTGGCATCGGTAAACGCGTCAGTCAGAAGCTGGACGGATACTTATTATAATACGACAACCAAAACTGTTTCGCCTTCTTTAAAAAGCAAACCTTCCTATCTGAAATATACCTACTTTCTGGACCCGACGGTCAATCCTCTGGTTTACAGTGTAAGAGCATTTAAAACTGTCAGCGGAAAGCGGAAATACAGTGCCTATACCGAGGACTTTCATCTTGAAACGCCGACGATTGCGTCGGCTTCAAGCCCTTCCGGCGGCAAGGTGACATTGACCTTTGGTAAGAGTACCATGGCGGATGGATATTATATCTATAACGGAGATGGAAGTAATTGGTACAGAATCGCGACAGCCGGGCAATCTTCTTCCGTTAAGATCAGCAAGTCGGTGGCCTATGACAGCAGCAAACCCTACTATACCGTCAAAGCTTATGCCAGTAAAAACGGCCTTGTCTGTAACAGCGGTTATGATAAGACTTTCCATATTGACGGGAAAAACTATACATCGAAAAAGGTTCTCTTCATGGGAGACAGCATAGCTTTCGGAACACCTTATACCGGCGTTTCTTCCGAGAGTGACCCTTATTTCAGAGGATCCGGAGATGCCTACGGTTTTTCCTATCCGAGAAGATTCTTCCAGCTGACAGGCGCCCAGGTGACCAATGTATCGGTGGCCGGAGCAACGTATACTTACATTGACAGTAATAGTTATCCCGATGACAAATCGAATTACTCTAATACGGATGGCCGGAGATCTCTGACCATAACAAAAGAACAGTGGGTAAATGCGGATAAGACAAAAGACAACTCCTACGGCAACATGTCAACTGCCTATAATTATGATGAATCTGTGGAATCTCTGAGAAAAGGCAGCGGCGGCTTATTCAAAGATACCATCGACAAGACCTCCGGAAGCTCGGATAAAAATCCGGGCAGATTCTCGGATTATGATGTGATCATTCTGGCAGCCGGAACCAATGATGCCAAACGCTGCAGCAATCTGGGCATGAGCATTGGAGATTATTCGATATCCAATACGGATAATACAAACTTTGCCGGAGCAGTCAATCGGATACTCACTTATATTGAAGAGGCAAATCAGACCAGGATCAGCAATGGAAAAAGCCCCATACAGGTAGTATATATTGATTTGTTTTACAGAGCGGATATAAGCAATGGAAAAACTGTGGTAGATCAATATCAAAAAGGGATCAATCAGATCGTTAAAAACTGGGGGGCCAAATGGACAGGATCTTCCGACCCGAAGATTCACCAGTTCCATCACAATTATCTTACTGCAGATAATGCATTAACCCTTTCCAGCGATTATCTGCATCTGACCCGTTATTCCCAGGGCCAGTTCGGATCTCTCCTGGCGGATTATCTGATTAGTAATGGTATTCTCACCAAATAAAAAATCGGTCAGTTTCGAATTACAGAATATTTTTACAAACAGAATCATGAAAACGGAGGTATTTACAATGTCACATCCAATCGTAACGATAACCATGGACACCGGCAAGGTCATCAAGGCTGAGCTTTATCCGGAGATTGCTCCCAATACGGTCAACAATTTCATCTCTCTTATTAAGAAGGGATTTTATGACGGGTTGATTTTCCACCGTGTGATAAAAGGCTTTATGATCCAGGGGGGATGTCCCCACGGAACAGGAACCGGTAATCCGGGATACAGTATCCGGGGGGAATTTGATATGAATGGATTTACCAACCAGCTGAAACATGACCGGGGCGTCCTCTCCATGGCCAGGTCCATGATGCCGGATTCGGCAGGCTCCCAGTTTTTTATCATGCACCAGAAGGCTCCCCATCTTGATGGACAGTATGCTGCTTTCGGCAAGGTGACGGAGGGAATGGATGTGGTTGATGAAATCGCTTCCGTAAAGACTTTCCGGGATTCTCCTTACCAAAAACAGATCATGCAAAGGGTGACTGTGGATACTTTAGGAGAGGAATACCCGGAACCGGAAGTGATTACCCGCTGAACCGGAAGAATCTATCCCTGAAACAATCAAAAAACCGCTCATATCCTATGGATATGGGCGGTAAATTATTTTTGACTTTTTTCTTATTACATTAAATTACACTAAACGTTACAGAATCTTCTGACCGGCTTCAAAAGATGAGATGGCACGGAGCACTGTATCCGCGGTTTCTTCATTGTAAATATAGAGGGAAATGGGTTGGGAAATATCCAGACTGAAAATACCCATCACCGACTTTGCATTCACGGCGCTGCATCCTGATACCACATCAAAACGGCCGCTGAATCCATTCATGATATGTACAAACTTTTGAACTTTATCTAAAGAATCGATGCAAATAGATTGTGTAATCATATGTTCCTGCCCTCTGTGTTTCTCTGCTGTAACCGGTAAACCTTTCCGATGACTAATATCAAAGTAATAAGAATAAGTAATTTTTGATTTAATACATCTTAACATGTGTGGATTCAAAAAAACAGTCGGGATATTACATAAAATTCATAATTCAAAAAAAAGAAAAGCATTTAAAATTACACAACACATCGATGAAAATCGATTCAAAAAAACAATTTCTCTAAAAAGAGAGCCGCTCTATTCGTCTACCAGAATGACACTGAGATTGTGTTTTTTCAGGATATCGAGTACTTCAGGGGACACATCTGAATCAGTACAGACCGTATCGATTTCTTCGAAGGATGTCTGAATGACCACGCCCTGCTGGCGAAACTTGCTGCTGTCGGCCAGGATGATCATTTTGTTTGCGGATTCGGCCATGTACTGCATGGTCTCAACCCGCATCATGTCATCACAGGTAAAGCCGGCATTGGGAATAAAGCCATCCGTACCTACAAAAAACTTGTCGACGAAAAATTCTCTGGCACATTTGTGAACAAGAGGGCCAACCATACCCTGATAATCCTTCTGGTATTCTCCGCCCAGCAATATAACTTTCCTTATAGGCAGTTCCCGGATCCGGATAGCGATATAGGCGGAATTGGTGATGATGGTGACATCTTTTTTTAAACGGGCAAGCTGTTCGGCAAGGAGTGTACATGTGGAGCCGGATTCCAGCATAACGGTTTCTCCGTTGGAAACCATCTCCGCGGCTTTGATTGCAATCGCAAGCTTTTTATCATAATTGAGCGTCATCCTGGTGTTAATATCGTTTGCGTTGCGAATCAGAGCAAAACCATGCTCCCTTGTCAGAAGTCCCTCCTCCTCAAGGTGATCGAGATCCTTACGGATGGTTACCTGGGAAACACCCAGTAAAACAGCCAGTTTGCTGACTTCCATTTTGTGATTGCTGTTGACTAATTTAATAATTTTTGATTGACGCTCTGTCATTTGAAACACCTCCTTGTTTCTAATAAAAGTATATCATAGGAGAGATGGAAAGTTCAAGAGGGATTGTATTCTTTTGTCCTATCCTCTTTACAAATCGTGTTGCGGCAGGGAAAGATTTGAGTTATAATATTGAGCAGTGTTTTGTAATTAAAAAACTAATAAAGAATACAGAAGGTGATTTAAATGAGTCAGGCTAAAGTAGATGCCAGAAAAGAGAACAAAAAAAACAGAAAGAAGATCATGGCCAGGGAAAAACGAATCCGTTCTTTAGAGAAGCTCCTGCTTGCGATAGTTGTCATTGCTATCATAGCGGGATTCGGATGGTCGATCTACAAGGTGGTCAATCCGACACCACCTTATGATATAACCGCTTTTTACAATCTGATCCAGACGGACAACTATGGGATTCTGTCCCCGACCCTTCCCAAATAGAGCGGACCTGTTACCGGTGTCAGAATGAAAAAGGAATGTCGCTGCTTAAAGTGATATTCCTTTTATTTGTTTATAAAGTACCCCTTTGCGGGCATGTTCAACCAAGGAGGAGCAAGCGATGGCTTTTACCCATCTTCATGTACATACAGAATACAGTCTCCTGGACGGGTCAGGCAAAATTGCCGAGATGCTTCCCCGGGCCAAAGAGCTGGGCATGGACAGTCTGGCCATCACCGATCATGGTGTCATGTACGGTGTGATTGACTTTTATAAGAAGGCCAGGGAAATCGGGATTAAACCTATCCTGGGCTGTGAGATCTATGTAGCTCCGGGGTCCCGCTTTGACAGGGAAACGCATTCAGAGGAGAACCGTTACCATCATCTGGTTTTGCTTGCCGAGAATAATACCGGTTACAAAAACCTGATGAAGATTGTGAGCAGGGGTTTCACGGAAGGTTATTATTACCGGCCCAGGGTGGACCTGGAGGTGCTCAGTGAATATCATCAGGGCCTGATTGCCCTGTCGGCCTGTCTGGCCGGGGAGGTGGCCTCCCGGATATTGGCGGATGATTATGACGGTGCATGTGCAGCGGCTCTGAGGATGCGGGACATATTCGGTGAGGATAATTATTTTCTTGAAATGCAGGACCATGGCATACGGGAGCAGACGGAAGTAAACCACAATCTGATGAGGATGTCCAGGGAACTTGGAATTCCCATGGTAGTCACCAATGATGTCCACTATATTCTTGAGGAAGATGCCGTTCCCCACGACCTTCTCCTCTGTATACAGACGGGAAAGCTGGTTTCCGACCAGGACCGGATGCGCTATGAAGGAGGCCAGTATTTTCTGAAATCGGAAGAGGAGATGAAAAAGGTCTTCCCCTATGCGGCTGAGGCCATGGAAAATACGCACAAGATTGCAGAGCGATGCAATGTGGATATCGCTTTCCATGAGCAGAAGCTGCCCCGGTTCGATGTTCCGCAAGGTTATGAAGCCTTCGGATATCTGGAGGAACTCTGCCGGAAGGGGCTCAAAGACCGTTATGGCAGCCGGCCGGACCAGGAGCTTAAGGCAAGACTTTCCTACGAACTGGGGACCATAAAAAGTATGGGTTATGTGGATTATTTTCTGATTGTATGGGATTTCATACGTTTTGCCAGGAGTCGGGGGATCGCAGTCGGTCCCGGACGAGGGTCAGCTGCGGGAAGTATTGTCTCCTACTGTCTGGGAATTACCAGCATTGATCCCATTCGCTATCAGCTGCTTTTTGAGCGCTTCCTGAATCCGGAACGGGTTTCCATGCCTGATATCGATATCGATTTCTGCTATGAACGCCGTCAGGAAGTCATTGACTATGTCTATGAAAAGTACGGGAGGGACAAGGTGGTTCAGATCATCACCTTCGGTACCATGGCAGCCAGGATGGCCGTCAGGGATGTAGGCCGGGTTCTGGCTATTCCTTATGCCAGGGTTGATCAGGTTGCCAAGCAGATTCCCATGGAGCTGGGAATTACCATTGGGAAGGCCCTGGCCTCCAATCCGGATCTGAAAGCCCTTTACGACGGGGATGAGACCGTAAAAAACCTGATCGATATGTCCATGAGACTGGAAGGGCTGCCGCGCCACACATCTGTCCACGCTGCCGGTGTAGTGATCGGTTCCCAACCCCTGGATGAATTCCTTCCCTTGTCCAGAGGGGCGGACAATGTCATTACAACCCAGTTTACTATGACCACTGTTGAGGAGCTGGGCCTTCTCAAGATGGATTTCCTGGGCCTGAGGACACTGACGGTTATTCAGGACGCTGAAAGGATGATCGGTAAAAAACTGGGCAGGCCTTTTTCTATCGAGGAAATTGATTATGATGACGGCAAGGTCTATGACATGATCAGTCAGGGTCATACGGAAGGAGTTTTCCAGCTTGAAAGCCCCGGTATGAAATCCTTTATGAAGGAACTGATGCCCTCCAACCTGGAGGATGTCATAGCAGGAATCTCCCTCTACAGGCCTGGTCCCATGGATTTTATTCCTCAGTATATCCGGGGCAAGAAGAACCAGTCCGAGATTCGATACCGGTGTCCGGAGCTTCGCCCCATCCTGGAACCTACCTACGGCTGTATCGTTTATCAGGAACAGGTTATGCAGATAGTTATGAGCCTGGCGGGATATACCCTGGGACGGAGTGATCTGGTAAGACGTGCCATGTCCAAGAAGAAGGGGGACGTGATGGCCAGGGAGCGGCAGAACTTTGTCTATGGAAATGAGGCAGAAGGGGTGGAAGGCTGTGTGAAAAGAGGAATAGCGGAAAATACAGCCAATCAGATCTTTGACGATATGATTGATTTTGCCAAGTATGCTTTTAACAAATCCCATGCCGCCGCTTATGCTGTAGTATCCTATCAGACAGCCTGGCTGCGCTGCTATTACCCGGTGGAATTCATGGCTGCCCTGCTGACTTCGGTGATTACCAATCCAAAAAAGATCACGGAATATATCAATACCTGCCGATCCATGGGAATCCGTATCCTTCCCCCGGATATCAATGAGGGGGAGGGAAACTTCTCTGTATCCGGCGATTCCATTCGCTATGGTCTGACTGCCATCCGCAGCCTCGGAAAAAATGTAATCAGGGCCATGACACAGGTGAGAGATGAAGGCGGACCCTATCGAGACCTGAAAGATTTTATGTCACGGCTCAGCTCCAGGGAAATTAACAAGAGAACCATGGAAAACCTGATCAAGGCGGGAGCCCTTGACGGTATGGGAGCCAGCCGCAAGCAGATGCTGATGGCCTACCCGTCCATTCTTGATGAGGTGAACCGGGAAAAGAAAAGTACGGTTTCGGGACAAATGTCTCTCTTTGATTTTTTCAGTGAGGAAGAGAAGCAGGCCTATCAAACCTCCTACCCGGATGTGGGAGAATTTTCAGATGACCAGAAACTGGCTTTTGAAAAAGAAGTGCTGGGCATTTATGTCAGCGGACATCCCCTGGGCAAATATATGGATTCCATGAAGAAGCAGGTCACTGCCAAATCTACAGATTTTGAGCCGGAAGAAGACACGGGCAAGACCGGAGTGACAGACGGACTTTTCTATACGGTAGGAGGCCAGATCAGTGATGTGACGGTTAAACTGACCAGACAGAGCCAGAATATGGCCTTTGTTACTCTGGAAGATCTGTATGGGACGGTGGAGATTATCGTCTTTCCCAAAAGCTATCAGGAATACCGGGATATCCTTGCGGCGGATGGCCGGATTTATGTGCGGGGTCGTGCTTCCGTTTCTGAAGAGAGCGGGAAACTGATTGCCGACCTGATTCTTCCCATGGACAAGGTTCCCGGAGATGTATGGATCCAGACTGAAAACATTGGAGCCTTTATGGAGAAGCAGGAGGCTGTGGATGATATCATCCGGCAGTCGCCGGGCAGTGAAAAAATCATTATTTTCTCCAGGGCAGACAGGAAGATAAAAAGGCTTCCCGACTGGAAAGGCATCTCTGCCGAACCGGAAACAATCCGGAAACTGGCTGGCCTTTTCGGTGAGAATAATGTCAGAGTGGTGGAGACAAGTATTGAAAAAATCAGCAAAAAAAGATACAATAAATGCAACTTTTAAGGGATGATAGCTAAGAGATATATTTAGTTTTTTGGAAGGCTTTTATATGCATTTCAAAATAATGAGAAAGCGAGGTGGGGGAGAATGGCTAAATTATCAGCAGTGGATACCATAGGTATTCTGACCAGTGGAGGAGATGCCCCGGGCATGAACGCAGCCGTTCGGGCAGCCGCCCGTACAGCCTGGGCAAGAGGAGTGAATGTCAAGGGTATTTATCGCGGATACAGCGGTCTGCTTAACGAAGAAATCTTTGATATGGACAAAAAATTTACCACGGGAATCATTTCCTACGGGGGAACGGTTCTCTACACGGCCAGGTGTCCGGAATTTAAAGAAGCTGAAGTTCAGGAAAGAGGAGCGGAGATATGCCGTCAGCACGGAATTGATGGACTGATCGTAATCGGAGGTGACGGATCTTTCCGTGGGGCACAGGCCCTTGCCGCCCGGGGAATCAACACGGTCGGCATCCCGGGAACGATTGATCTTGATATCAGCTGCACCGAGTACACCATAGGATTTGACACTGCCGTCAATACAGCCATGGAAGCTATTGATAAGATCAGAGACACGTCTGCATCCCATGAGAGATGCTCCATCATTGAAGTTATGGGAAGAAATGCCGGCTATATTGCTCTGTGGTGCGGAATTGCGGCAGGTGCCGAAGAAATCATTATCCCGGAACGCTATGATGGCAACCGGCTCCGCCTTCTGAATCAGCTGGTAGAAGGGGTCATGGAAACCCACTCCAAGGGAAAACGGCATCACCTGATTATCAATGCTGAAGGAATCGGTCATTCCTATGGGATGGCCAAAGACCTGGAAGAGGCTACCGGCATCGAGACCCGTGCTTCTATATTGGGTCATGTTCAGAGGGGAGGCAGTCCTACAGCCAAAGACCGTGTATATGCTTCCTACATGAGCGCGCTGGCCGTGGATCTCCTGTGCGCAGGAGCCAGCAATCGTGTAGTAGGCTATCGCAACGGTCAGTATGTGGATTACGATATTGACGAAGCCCTTTCCATGAGAAAGGATGTGGACGAGTACGAATACCAGATTTCCAGAATGCTGGGGCGTTCCATCTACACGATCAGCTGAACCGAATCCCTTTCTTTCACTTATATAGAATCAGCAGAGACCATGTGCCGGAAATGCTGCAGATAATGCGGTAGATAGGAGAGTATTTATGAAAATTGTAGCACCCTCGATATTATCAGCAGATTTTACCAAGCTTGGAGAAGAAGTGCTTGAGGCGGTAAACGCCGGAGCGGAATATGTACATATTGATGTGATGGATGGGATGTATGTTCCCCAGATTTCTTTCGGAAATCCGGTGATCAAAGCTTTGCGTCCTCTGACTGAGGCAGTTTTTGATGTCCATTTAATGGTGGAGGATCCGGGAAGATACATTGAAGATTTTGCTGAAGCAGGAGCAGATATCATCTGTGTACATGCAGAAGCCTGCACTCATCTGGACAGGGTGATCCAGCAGATCAGAAACTGCGGAAAGAAGGCAGCGGTGGCCCTGAATCCTGCGACCCCTCTTTCTGTTCTGGATTATGTTCTGCCGGACCTTCACATGGTCCTGATCATGTCTGTGAATCCGGGTTTCGGAGGACAGAAATACATCCCCTATACGGATGTAAAACTGGGACAGATGAAGAAAATGATTGAGGAGAGAGGCCTTTCTGTCCTCGTTGAGGTAGATGGAGGGGTAAAGGCCCAAAATGCAGCACATATTGCTTCATGCGGGGCTGATGTCCTGGTCAGTGGTTCCGGTGTATTCGGAGGGGATATCGCCGGGAATGTGAAGTCGATTCTTCGGGAGATTAACGGCTAAGACCTGTCCCGCTACTTATTACAGATTATTTAGACGGAGGAAGAAAAAATGAGTGAATGTACACATGATTGTTCCACATGCGGTGAGGATTGCGCAGTAAGGGATAAAGACCCGAAAGATTTCCTTGAGAAACTGGCAGACGGCTGTTCGGTTGGTAAGGTGATCGGTGTTGTATCCGGAAAAGGCGGAGTCGGTAAATCCATGGTGACTTCCCTTCTTGCCTGTGCGTCAGCCAGAGAGGGGTACAGGACGGCGATTTTAGATGGAGATATAACAGGACCTTCCATCCCCAAAGCCTTTGGTGTCAGCCAGAACCTTTACGGGAATGCAGAAGGCCTTATCGTTCCGGCGGAAACAGCCACCGGAATCCAGCTGGTTTCCGTGAACCTCATGCTGGCCAATGAGACAGACCCCGTAATTTGGAGAGGGCCGGTCCTCGGAGGGGTTATCAAGCAGTTCTGGGGGGAGACCCAGTGGCACAAGATTGATTATATGTTCATCGACATGCCTCCGGGAACCGGTGATGTTCCCCTGACTATTTTCCAGTCCATTCCCCTTGACGGAATTATCATGGTAGCATCTCCTCAGGAACTGGTAGGAATGATTGTGGAGAAGGCTGCCAATATGGCACGGATGATGAGAATACCGATTCTCGGTCTCGTGGAGAATATGAGCTATGTGGAATGCCCGGATTGCGGAAAGAAAATACAGATATTCGGGGAAAGCCATGTGGATGAAATTGCTGCATCCTATCAGATTCCCGTTCTGGCCAAGCTTCCCGTAGATCCTCAGCTTGCAGAGGCCTGCGATGCCGGAAAGATTGAGTTTGCCGGGAAAGAATACATGAAAGAAGCCATGGAGGCCATCAGTAGTCTGTAGACGGAGGAATGAATGGATAAGAAAAAGAAAGGTGATCCCGGAAGGAAAAAGAAGATCCAGTCACTGATTGTGATGGTGGTGATATGTCTGGGAATCACGATTCTCTTTACTACCCTGATGAACCGCTACCGGAACGGGGAACAGGAAGAAGTTGAATACAATAAGTTCCTGGACATGCTGGATAAGGGTGAGGTAAAGAAAGTAACCCTCACCGAGAATAAGATCCTCATTGAACCCAAGGAACAGAAGAATCCGGTGATGAAAACCAATTACTATGCGATTCCCATCCAGCAGGACTATGAGATCGTCAACCGGCTTAAGGATGCCAAGGTTACCTTCTCCCAGAAGGACTCCAGCGGGTCGTCCATGATCATGCAGGCTCTTGTGGGCTACCTCCTCCCCTTTGTCCTGATCTATGCTGTCATGTATTTCTTCATGAGAGGTGTAGGCCGGGGAGGCGGTATGATGGGTGTCGGCAAAAGCAATGCCAAGGTTTATGTGGAGAAAAAGACCGGGGTTACTTTTGAGGATGTAGCCGGACAGGACGAGGCAAAGGAAAGCCTGACCGAGATGGTGGACTTCCTGCATAATCCGGAAAAATATACTGAGATCGGGGCAAAACTGCCCAAGGGAGCCCTTTTGGTGGGGCCTCCCGGAACCGGAAAAACCTTGTTGGCCAAGGCTCTGGCCGGTGAAGCCAATGCGCCTTTTTTCTCTCTGTCCGGATCGGATTTTGTGGAAATGTTTGTTGGCGTGGGTGCTTCGAGGGTACGTGACCTCTTTAAGCAGGCTCAGTCCATGGCGCCCTGTATTATTTTCATCGATGAGATCGATGCCATCGGAAAGAGCCGTGACAACCGCTATGGCGGAGGAAACGATGAGCGGGAGCAGACACTGAATGCTCTTCTGGCCGAGATGGATGGCTTCGATTCCTCAAAAGGTATAGTGATTCTGGCGGCAACCAACCGGCCGGAAGTACTGGACAAGGCCCTTCTCCGTCCCGGGCGATTTGACCGAAGAGTTATTGTAGAGCGGCCGGATCTGAAAGGCCGAAAGGAGACCCTTAAGGTCCATTCCAGAGATGTTCGCATGGATGAAACCGTTGATTTTGATGAACTGGCCCTGGCGACTTCCGGAGCCGTTGGTTCCGATCTGGCCAATATGATCAACGAAGCAGCTCTCGGAGCGGTAAAGGCAGGCCGCAAAGCGGTCTCCCAGAAAGACCTCTTCGAGGCGGTTGAAGTGGTCATTGCCGGCAAAGAGAAAAAAGACAGGATTCTGGGCAAGGAAGAAAAAAGGATTGTGGCTTACCATGAGGTGGGTCATGCTATGATGATTGCAGTCCAGAAACATACGGAGCCGGTTCAGAAAATTACTATTGTTCCAAGGACCATGGGTGCCCTGGGCTATACCATGCAGGTGCCGGAAGAAGAGAAGTATCTTATGTCAAAGGATGAGATGCTGGCTGAGCTGGTTACTCTTTTCGGAGGACGTGCGGCAGAGGAAGTTATTTTCCACTCCATCACAACCGGAGCTTCCAATGATATTGAGCGGGCTACAAAGACAGCCAGAGCCATGGTGACCCAATATGGCATGTCGGAGGCCTTTGGCCTTATGGGACTTGAGACTGTGGAAAGCCGCTATCTTGACGGCCGGGCTGTGATGAACTGCTCCGATGCGACAGGCGCCCTGATTGACCAGGAGGTAAAGCGGATCCTGAAAGAGGCTTACGATAAAGCCAGGGAGATTATCGAAACTCATCAGGAAGTCATACATAAAATTGCCGAGTTCCTGATCAGCAAGGAAACCATAACCGGAAAAGAGTTCATGGAAATATTCAAAAGCTTTTATGAAGAGAAAGAAGCCGGTCAGGCTGACGAGGAAGAATTGAACCCGGTCGAGGATATGGGACAGGAACATAGAGAAGAATCCGCAGAGGAAGGGACTGAAGAGGATAGCTGAAAAAAGAAAGGGATTCCGTTTGTCCGAACGGGGTCCCTTCTGACATATACACAGGAAAGGGCAGCTTTTTTTCCTGCGGCATTTGCTGAAGATAAGAGGGAATCCTCCCGAGGTGGAAGATGTTTGATATACAGGAAGAACTGAAGAAATTGCCGGCTAAGCCCGGGGTCTACCTGATGCATAATGACAATGATGAAATCATCTATGTCGGGAAAGCCAGAATTCTGAAGAACAGAGTGCGTCAGTATTTTCAGACCGGCTACCAGAAGAGCGTGAAGATTGCTCATATGGTTTCTCATATTGCATATTTTGAATATATTATTACCGACAGTGAGCTGGAAGCCCTGGTTCTCGAGTGCAACCTGATTAAAGAACACCGGCCCCATTATAATACCATGCTCAAGGACGATAAGGGTTACCCTTATATAAAGGTGACTGTCCAGGAAGATTATCCCAGGATTCTTTTTGCCCGCCGGGTACACAGAGATAAGGCCAGGTATTTCGGCCCTTATCCCAGCGCGGGAGCGGTTAAGGAAACTATGGAGGTTCTGCGCAGGATTTACCGGATACGTAGCTGCAGCCGCAGTCTTCCAAGGGACTTCGGCAAGGAGAGGCCCTGCCTCTACCACCAGATCGGACAGTGCCATGCCCCGTGTCAGGGCAATATCTCCAAAGAAAAGTATCAGGAAAATGTGGAGCCTGTTCTCCGCTTTCTGGGGGGAGATGATAAGGAGCTCCTCGGCCTTCTGGAAGAGAAAATGATGGCGGCCTCCGGGGAACTTGCCTTTGAGAGAGCCGCAGAGTATCGGGATCTCATGGAAAGTGTGCGAAGGATTTCCGAGAAGCAAAAGATCAATGCCGGTGGAAGTGAGGACCGTGACCTGATCGCTCTGGCTTCCGAGAACAATGAGGCGGTCGTGGCTGTTTTTTTTATCCGTGACGGCAAGCTGGTCGGCAGGGATCATTTTCACATGACCGGCACACAGGACAGTAGTGTCTCCGAGATTCTGAACGATTTTGTTAAGCAGTTTTATGTGGGAACTCCTTACATCCCCAGGGAGATCCACACCCAGGAAGCCCTGCCGGAACAGGAAATCCTTGAGGAGTGGCTCAGCAGAAGAAAAGAGGGGAAAGTCAGCTTTCTGGTACCAAAAAGGGGGACCAAACACCAGATGATTCAGATGGTGGAGGAGAATGCCCGAAATATTCTGGACAAGGATAAGGAGAAAATAAAGAGAGAAGAGCAGCGGACCCGGGGAGCTGTCCGGGAACTGGAGAAGCTTCTGGGTATTCCCAAACTGGACAGGATGGAAGCTTTTGACATTTCCAACACCAACGGATATGAGAATGTAGCCTCCATGGTGGTCTTTGAGCACGGGAAAGCCAGGAGGAGTGATTACCGAAGGTTCCGGATCCGATCCGTGGAGGGACCGGATGATTATGCTTCCATGGAAGAAGCCCTGACACGGAGATTTTCCCATGGAATCAAGGAGCAGAAAGAGAGAAAAGAAAAAGGGCTGGATCAGGATCTGGGAAGCTTTACCCGTTTCCCGGATGTGATAATGATGGACGGGGGCAAAGGCCAGGTCAACATCGCTCTGAAAGTTCTCTCGGATCTGGGGCTTTCCATTCCGGTCTGTGGTATGGTAAAGGATGACAAACACCGGACTCGGGGGCTTTACTATCAGAATGAGATTGTGCCATTTGCCGGGAAGTCTCAAGCCTTCCATATGATTACCCGGCTCCAGGACGAAGCGCATCGTTTTGCCATAAGCTATCACAAGGCTCTCCGTGGAAAAGAACAGGTGCACTCTGTCTTAGATGATATCAGGGGAGTTGGAAAGGCCAGGCGAAAGGCTCTGATGATGCA